>JAQTXO010000348.1 GCA_028688765.1 Acidiphilium sp.
CTGCGTTTCGACATCGACCTCTCGGGCCCGAAACTTCCCGCCGCCGCCCCAACCGCAATAACCCCCGCAACCACGCCCGCCCCGACCTCGCCGCAACAGGCATGGCAGAAGCTGGGCCCGATGATCCATGACTGGGCGAAGGCCGGCGGCCATGGCAGCTTCGCCATCGCGCTCGATCTCGGCCCGCTCAAGGCCCACGACCACGGCAGTTTCCGCTTCGATGCCACCCCGCAGCCGCAGGGCAAAATGACCCTGACCGGCGACGGCGTCGGGGAATTCCTCGGCGATATCGCGAGCGCCTACCCGCAGACCGTGGGGATCGTCAGCCTGCTGACCGCCCAGAGCGCGCCCTACATGTCCAAGACGCCGACCGGCCATCAGCGTCTGACGGTTGATTTCGCACTCGCCAACGGCATTCTCACCGCCAATGGCAAAAAAGTCGCCCATGTGCCCCCGGTGGTCTGGCCGCCGGCGGGGTAATCCGGGTGCCATCAACGATGGGATACCATGATCGACGACGACCCCGACGATCGCGCCGCCCTGACCACGCGGCAGATGCGGATCACCGCGATGATCGTGGCCAGCGCCCTGTTCATGCAGAACCTCGACAGCACGATCGTCGCGACCGCGCTGCCGGCGATGGCGAAATCCTTCCATGCCGACCCGATCCACATGAGTCTGGCGCTGACCTCCTAGCTGCTGTCGCTCGCCGTGTTCATCCCCGCTTCCGGCTGGTTCGCCGACCGGTTCGGCAGCCGCACCGTGTTCCGCGTCGCGATCCTGATCTTCACCATCGGCTCGGTGCTCTGCGGCCTGTCGCACACGCTGGCCCAGTTGATCGGCGCGCGCATCCTCCAGGGGATCGGCGGGTCGATGATGGTGCCGGTCGGGCGGTTGCTGCTGCTGAAATCGGTCCGCCGGCGCGACATGCTGGCCGCGACCTCGTGGCTCACCATGCCAGCCCTGATCGGCCCGATCATCGGCCCGCCGCTCGGCGGCTTCATCGTCACCTATATCTCGTGGCGGTGGACCTTCGATATCAACGTCCCGATCGGGGTGATCGGCATCGTGGCGGTCAGCCTCTATATCCGTGAAGTCCGCGATTCCGAGCACGCCGGGCGGCTCGATCTGACCGGACTGATCCTCAGCGGTCTCGCAATGGCCTTGGTGATGGCGGGGATCGAGACCATCGGGCGCGGCATCATCCCGTGGCCCTGGGTCGCCGCCTGCTTCACGATCGGCCTCGGCGCAGGGTTCGCCTACTGGCGCCACGCCAACCACACCGAACACCCGGTGCTCGACCTGTCGCTGATGCGGATCGACACTTTCGCCAATTCCACCATCGCCGGCAGCTTCTTCCGGGTTCTGGCCGGGGCGATGCCGTTCCTGTTGCCGCTGATGCTGCAACTCGGTTTCGGCGAGTCGGCGGCCAAATCCGGCACGGTCACCTTCGCCGCCGCGATCGGGGCGCTGGCGATGAAGCCGCTTGCCCAGCCGATCCTGCGCCGCTTCGGGTTCCGGATCTCGATGGTCGCGTTCGGCCTGCTCTCGGTCGCCTTCACCGCCGCCTGCGCGGCGTTCCGCCCCTCCTGGCCGGTGCTGGCGCTCGACGCCGTGCTTCTGGTGGGCGGGGTGTTCCGCTCGCTGCAGTTCACCGCCTTCAACACCATTGCCTATGCCGACGTGCCGCGCGCGCGGATGAGTGCGGCGACCAGCTTCTACGCGACATTCCAGCAGATCACGATCACCCTCGGCATTTCGATCGCGGCAGGCTCGCTCGAACTCAGCACCGCGATCTCCGGCCATGTCGAGCCGACAATCGCGGATTATTCCTGGGCCTTCATCATCATCAGCCTGATCGGGCTGATCTCGGTGCCGATCTGCGCGCGGCTCGCCGCCGAAGCCGGCGATGATGTCAGCGGTCATCACGCCGAACCCGCCGCCCCGATTGACGCCCGGTCCGCCCCGCGCCAGTGAGGCGCCAGAGTGAAGCGCACGATCACACCGCACGATGAGGATGCATGGGCAGGCGATGAGTGAAACCACCGGAGGTCTGGCGCTGGCGCGACGATTGTGGCGCGACCATATCCGCCATTATCGCGGCCGGGTCGCGCTGATCATCGTGGCGACCCTGGTGATGTCCGGCACCACGGCGCTCTACCCCGCCCTGATCGATCGCGCCTTCACCATGTTCGCCAAGCGCGATCCGCGCATCCTGTATCAGGTGCCGGTCATCGTGTTCACCGTCACCGTGATCAAGGCGCTCGCGCAATATGCCCAGACCCTGCTGACCCAGCAGGTGGTGCTTGGCACGATCCGGCGCCTGCAATATTCCATGTTCGCCCACCTGACCGACGCCGAACTCACCCGGGTCGAGCGAGAATCCCCGGCGGCGCTCTCCGCGCGCTTCACCACGGATGCGACGGTGATCCGCGAGGCGATGAGCCGCGCGGTCAACGGCGTCGCCGATGCGTTCACGTTGATCGGGCTGGTCGCCACCATGATCTGGATCGACTGGACCCTCAGCCTGATCGCGGCGGTGCTTTACCCGCTGGCCGGTCTGCCGATCCAGCGGATCGGCCGGCGCATCCGCCGCGCCTCGGGCGGAATGCAGGAACGGGTGGGCGAGGCGGCGGCGATGCTCAATGAAAGCTTCGCCCAGGCGCGGACCGTGCGCGCCTACGGGCTCGAAGCGCAGGAGCGGGGCCGGGCGGAACGCGCCTTCGATCATTTGTATCGCGCCCTGATGCGGATGATCCGGGGCCGTGCCGCGCTCGACCCGATGCTGGAGGTTCTCGGCGGGCTCGCGATCGCGCTGGTGATCGGCTTCGC
The DNA here is from genome assembly GCA_028688765.1 of Acidiphilium sp. Taxonomy (GTDB): domain Bacteria; phylum Pseudomonadota; class Alphaproteobacteria; order Acetobacterales; family Acetobacteraceae; genus Acidiphilium; species Acidiphilium acidophilum. The sequence continues at coordinate 2,833 of JAQTXO010000348.1, forward strand.
CGGATGGCGTCACGCCGCCGGCGCCTCCGGCATCGGCAATTTCACCGGCTTCGTCGCAGCCCTGCTGATCGCCTCGCGCCCGCTGCGCGCCCTCGGCACCATGAACGCCGCAGTCCAGGAAGGTCTCGCCGGGCTCGAACGGGTCTATCAGGTGATCGACGAACCGGACGGTATCCGCGAGGCCCCCGGTGCGACCGACCTGCCGCCCGGACCGGGACATGTCGAGTTCCGCAATGTCGGGTTCGCCTACCCTGATGGCAGGCCCGGCCTGCGCGATCTTTCGTTCGTCGCCGAACCGGGCCGCACCCTCGCCCTCGTCGGGGCCTCGGGCGCCGGTAAATCGACCGCGCTGGCCCTGATCCCCCGCCTGTATGATCCTGATCGCGGCTCGATCCTCATCGACGGGGCCGACGCCGGCAGGGTTTCGCTCGCCAGCCTGCGCCGCGCGATCGCTTATGTCGGTCAGGATTCGCTGTTGTTCGACGACACCGTGGCGGCGAATATCGGCATGGGACGGGCAGGGGCCAGCCTTGCCGACATCGAGGCGGCGGCGGATGCTGCGGCGGCGCAATTCATCCGTTCCCTGCCCGAAGGCTTCGCGACCCGCGTGGGCGTGAACGGCCAGCGCCTGTCGGGTGGCCAGCGCCAGCGCGTGGCGCTCGCCCGCGCCCTGCTCCGCGATCCGCGCATTCTTCTGCTCGACGAGGCGACCAGCGCCCTCGATGCCGAAAGCGAAGCGGCGGTCCAGCAAGCCCTCGCCCGGTTGCGGCGGGGCCGCACCACCATCGTCGTCGCCCACCGGCTCGCCACGGTCCGCGACGCCGACATGATCGTGGTGATGGCCGATGGCCGGGTGATCGAATGCGGCACCCATGAGGATCTGATCGCCGATGACGGGGCCTTCGCCCGGCTGGTCCGCGCCCAGGCGCTCGCGTAGTGGCGCAACGATAGAGTGCTCGCGTAGCGAGGTAACGATAGCGCGCTCGCGTAACCGCGCCGCCGTGTCGCGCCGGCCCCGCATCACCTTGTCCGATCCGCGCCGGCAAGGACAGCGCGGACCTGCGCCAGCGGGGCCGACCAGTCCCCCAGCCGGGTCTGCCGGTGCAGGGACCGGCTGTCATACCACGGCGTGGTGTCGCGCCCGAGTAGCCAGCGCCAGTCGCACGAGGCGGAGATCAGCACATGACAGGTCGCGCCC
>JAQTXO010000349.1 GCA_028688765.1 Acidiphilium sp.
CGCAGTGCGCGGGCCGAGGGACTCATGCGATAGTCCAGCGCGGCAAGCGCGGCTTCGACCCGGGCGCGGGTTTCCGGCGCGACCGGTTTGGAATCGTTCAACACGAACGACACTGTCGCGGTGGAAACCCCGGCGCGGACGGCGACATCCCGCAAGGTGGCGCCACGCGGCCGGGACACCGGGTTCAGACCTCGCCGCCCGCGATCGCGGCGACGATGCGGGTGCGATCGACTTCCTGTGTACGCCAATGCGCGATGGTACGACCGGCACGCATGACCCAGACACTGTCGGAAATGCGCATCACCTGTTCGAGATCGTGGCTGATCACGAGTTGCGCGATGCCCTCGCCGCGCAAATTGCCGATCAGGGTTTCCACCGCGCCGCGTTCGCGCAGACCGAGCGCCGCCGTGGGTTCGTCCATGATGACCAGCGCCGAGCCCCAGCTGGCGGCACGCCCGATCGAAATGGACTGCCGCTGGCCGCCCGACAGCCGGCGGACCTTGGCGCGCACCGGCGGCATATTGACCAGCAGGCGGCTGAGCTTGGCCTGGGTCTCCGCGATCATGCGCCGCCGGTCGAGCCAGCGAAACGGGCCGAGGCCGCGTTTGAGTTCGCGGTTGAGATACATGTTCTGCCAGACGGTCAGATCTTCGACGAGTGCGAGATCCTGATAGACGGTTTCGATGCCGACCGAGCGGGCTTCAGTGGGCGAGGTGAAATGGATCGGGGCCGCCTTGAACGCGATCGTGCCGGAATCGGGTGGGTGAACACCGGTGATGCAGCGGATGAGGGTGGATTTTCCGGCGCCATTGTCGCCCACCAAAGCAGTGACCTCACCGGCCGGGCAGGTCAGTTCCGCGCCGCGCAGGGCTTCGACCGCACCGAAGGATTTCTTCAAGTCGTGGATTTCGAGAATGGCGGTCATCACTTTTGCAACCTGCTGAGAACCGCCGCAGCGATGACGACGATGCCGACCGCGATCGGCTGGTAATATTCCGAGACCTGCAACAAGGTAAACCCGTTGAGCAGCGTGGTCAGCACCAGTGCGCCAGCGACCGTGCCGAGGACAGCCGCGCGACCACCGAACAGAGATGACCCGCCAAGGACGACCGACGCGATCGATGTGAGAAGCTGTGAGGTTTGCAGCGAAGGGTCGGACCCGCCGGTGCGGGCGACAAGCAGGATCGCCGCGAGGCCGACCAGCGCACCGTCGATCACATAGACCGCTATTTTCATCCGGTCCGTCGGAATGCCCATATTACGCGCGGCATCGCGGTTGCCGCCGGTCGCGAGCACATGGGTGCCGAACGCGGTGTGGGTGAAGACGAGATGCGCCCCGACCGCGATCAGAATGGCGATGAGGTAGAAGTAGCGGATCGGGCCGATCGAACCGAGCGCAAGGCTCTGGAGAAAATGCGAGTTGACCGCAAAAGACTGACCGCCACTGACGATCAGCGCCACCCCGTTCATCACACCCAGCATCCCCAGGGTTGCGATGAAATCGTTTACCTTCAGCTTCGCGATGATCAGGCCGTTGATCAGGCCGACCAACGTGCCGGAGAGGATCGCCGCAATAATGGCGAGCGGCATGCCAAGCCCGCCATTATAGGCAAGTCCGAATACCACTGCCGCCCAGGGGAGATTCGCCGCAATCGACAGGTCGATCCCGCCGGTCACGATCGAGAATTGCTGCGCCGTGGCAAGAACCAGCAGGATCGACGCCGAAACCAGCAGATCGCTGATATTTGGCCAGGTAAGAAAAAATGGCGTCAGCACGGAAAAAACCGCGCCGATCACCACCAGACCTATCAGCGCTGCATTGTCACCCCAAAACCCCGGATCCTTGAGCACCGCACCGAACCGGTTGGTCATGCCCGGAGATCCGTGGCTTGAGTATCGGGCCTTTCGAGTGAAACAGGCGGGGGGCCGACGGGCAGCACTCTCTGGCCCTGCTCGTTCCAATCACACATCCCCATCACCATTGCTCTCAGGGCGCGCCGAACGGGTCGTTGAAGGCGAAGAACGGGCGGGGGAAGGATTTGAGGGCGGCGGCGGCGTTGGCGGGGGTGATGAGTTTGATCGGGGCGGTGACATGGGCGGGAATGGTTTTACCCATCGCGAGTTGGTGGCAGGCCTGCACGGCCATTTCGCCCTCGGCGTAGGGGTATTGAGAAACGGTTCCGGAAAGTTTCCCGGATTTGATCGATTCGAGGGCTTCCTCGACACCATCGATGCTGACCACTTTGATTTGTTTGGATTTGCCGGCGTTGGCGATCGCCTGTGCGGCACCGAGGCCCATTTCGTCGTTGGCGGCGAAGATGCCGTTCAGATCGGGGTGGACGCGAAGCATGGCTTCGGCGTCGGTGAGAGCGCGGCTGCGCTCGTAATCGGCGGCTTCGGACTGAACGACGGTGAGTTTACCCTTGGTGGTGGCGCGGAAGGCGTTGTCGCGGTTGATGCCATTTTCCTCGCCGGGAATGCCTTGCAGCATCGCGATATCGCCTTTGTCGTGGAGGAGTTTGAGCATGTAGGTCCCGGCGATCTGGCCGGCATTGGTGTTATCCGAGCCGATGAAGCTGGTGATGTGCAGGCCGGCAGCTTTGACCGCGGCGGGATCGAGACCGCTGTCGAGGTTGATGATGGGGATGTGTTTGTTCGAGACCGGGATCAGCGGGGTGATGATGTTCGTGGCGTTGACCGGGACGACGCCAAAGCAGGTGAAGTTTTCGTTCGCCATGGTCGAGATTTTGGCGTTTTCGCCGATCGAGTCTGTTTCGGTCGAGCCGGCCTGAACACTGACCGGGATGTGGAGTTTCTTGCCTTCGGCGACCGCGCCATCGCGCAACGCACGCCAATAGGGGTTGCCGAAATCGCGGACGATGATGGCGACGCGCGTTTTGGCGGGTGCGGCATGGGCGGGCAGGGCTGAGCAAAGTGCAGCGGTGCTGATTGCGGCAGCGGCGAGGAGTTGCTTGCCGAGGGCACGGCGGCGTGGCGGCGTGATATGCGGGACCATTGCTTCCTCCATGGGGCAGATTGGAATGAACTGCCTGATTTGTCATGTTTGTGGACGTAACCCGACTGGGTTAATCGATTTATATGCAGGATCGGGTCGCCCTGTAAAGATGGCGACGTCAAACGCGGGGAGCGGGTTTGCCACTGGAGGTAGCGGTTCGTTTCAAAATCGTGTCGGAAAATTTTACACATGATCGTCTAAATTTTGATAACATTTTTTAAGCATTTGTTATCTTTGGTCAAAATATTCTGGCACGCAATTTGCCAAGGACGTCGTACGACAAACAGAGTTGGGATGTCAGGCTGCCCTTCGGCACAACCGGCGCCCAGCACATGCGGAGACGAGACTATGCGTATTTCAAAACTTCTATTAGCGACAGTGTTCGCAACCACCGCTTCATTGACTGTGGCGCGGGCCGGCACCGATCTGGTGACCAACGGTAATTTCGCCAGCACGTCACCGAGCACAACGGTGAGCACCCAGTTCGGGACGTCCTATAAAGCAGGTCAGTTCGTGACAGGCTGGACTGGTAACAATGGCTACGAGATCTGGTTTCCCAATGCGAACGCAGCCTCCACGGAAAATACCGTCGGACAGTATAGCTATACTGGCAAAGAAGAGATGTATGCGGTGAACACTGTCCCGGGCGGCAACACCGCCTTCGTCGGCCTCGATGGCGACCAGACCGATGGAATCCAGAGCAGCCTGAGCCAGACCATCAACAATCTGGTCGCTGGCAGTACCTATGATGTCAGCTTCTACTGGGGTGCGGGGCAGATGAAGAGCCGGACCGGTGCCACGACGGAGCAATTGCAGGTGTCGCTCGGTACGTCGAAGCAATATACCACGACACTTGACAATCCCAGCCAAGGCTTCCCCGGCTGGTATCAGGAAGTGATGCAGTTCACCGTAACCAGCACCTCGGAATTGCTCAATTTCCTGTCGATCGGGTCGCCGAGCGGTCAACCGCCGATGGCGGTGCTGACTGGTGTGT
>JAQTXO010000010.1 GCA_028688765.1 Acidiphilium sp.
GCCGCCAGGGCTTCGGTGAAGTCGCGGCGCTGCCCGCTCGATTTCCAGAGGTTCCAGTCATCGGCCTGGTAGCGTTGCCCGACCGAGGACAGGGGGGCGACATGCTGCCCCGGCTTGCGGATGGTCAGGCTGATCGTGCCGTGCGGCACGACCGGCGGGATGCAGACCTGTAACCGCTCGCCGCCCGGCAATTCGCTGGCACAGAGCGGCGAGGTCGGGCCGACATCCTGCCGGCGAAGCGCGCCGGCCAGCACGGCGATATCCTCCAACGCAGCGAGATCGAGCGGCACCTTGTACCGCTCGAAAACCCCCCGTTGGCGCACCCAGCATTCGCCGGGGCGGTTGATGCACAGCTCCTCGGTTGCCGGATCATCGAGCCAGGGCGCAATCGGCACCAACAGGAAGCGCAGAAGCGGCGCAGCATGGCTTTCCGCCAGGGGCGCATTTTCGAGCTGAGTGTCCATCAGAATCCGTCCTGCCCTGACGTATCGATCTGAACCCCGCCCGTGAGCTTCCATCCATTCGACGTTTTTACAAAAGTTCCTTCCGCCTTATAGGCCTTGGGCACTGCGGTTTTTAGTGATTTTTGGATGACTCGATCGGAAAGCCATGGCGGCATTCCAAAAGGAATCGCTGTTGCCTCGACGGTTGACATGATCACGCCGCCCTGTGACGCCGGAATTGTATATTGGTTTACTTTGGTAATCCGTGCTGTACCCCCACACCATTGCGGTGCAACAAATCCGTAATTGATCTGCTTGTTTTTTAGCACAAGAGGTGTTGTGTCGTGTTTATGGATCGGTGAAACGGATATCAAATGGCTCCCTTGTATATGAAAACCGACTGCATTTTTTGTCAGAATGTAGAATGTCTCGGGGGAGATCTTATAGTGGTGCACCATAGTTTTATCGAAACTATGGGGGATCGCTCTCAAAGTGATCGTATCTGTGACGTTTTTTACCGAAATCGCCTCTAGTAATCTCTCCCGCAACATAGCGGTTACTATTTGGGGTGGTTTAGCATTGCCGCTTTCTATGGCAAATATTTTTGTGTTTTTGCTGAATGCGGGCGACGGCTCATAAAAGCGCGCCGGATTGCCAACGCCAAAATAATATGTTGCTGATAGTGTACTTTGCTGGGGTGATATCCCCTTGAACGAGGTGCAGAACTGGGCCGCCGTTGAATGTGACGTTACCCATGATGTCATTTCCTTTCTGAACTCCGCCTTTTTACTTGAGCAGGAAGAAAGCAGTAACGTGGACGCTATAACGCTAGCCATCGCCACTTGTGTATTTGAACGAAAAACCATCACCTAATCCTCTTTGAATGCCATTGAGTGAACTCCCGTCAGCGTTGGAGGCATCTGCGGTTCAACACGATCTGACTGATCTTGAGAAAACCGACGAATGCCACCATGCAGCCGCCCCAGCCGAGCACTAAGTGCAAAGCTGGGGGGAAAAGCCATGCCGCTGTGACAACGGCCAGAACCCAGATTAACGTGATCAGCAGCGCGATTTCTGTAAGCTTCCGGGTCTGACGCATGAACGTCTCACGATTTTGCCGCCGCTCATCCGCTGTGATAGGCGGTTTGCCAGTCGCGATAATCGACACGCCATAGCCGAGCCAGTCGAGCACCCGCCGGCCACGCGAAAGTTCTTGCGGTGCGGATTCGTCGGTCATGGTTTAACCAGCGAAAGTTTGTAGACGTGGGAGAAATTGAGATCGCGCGCCACGAAGATCGATACATTGTCTCCCTGATTTTTCTTGAGTGTTGGTGGGATGTCGATCGTCGATTGCAATGACGTGTTGGCGATCTGGTTACTATTGGTATTGAGGGACTGGAAATAGGTGTTGCCGCTGCCAGATTGCGCTGCGTTCGCACCGGCTTCCAGCGACCCACCGATGATGGTCAGCATAATGGCAGCGCCAAATCGTTGAAAAAAATGGTTGTCGACCGCGCCAGAAACACCGGTGCGGCCGAGCGGCCCGGCGGCCGGCGAGCCGAGGTTGACGACGACATTTTGCGGCGTCACTGCCCGCGTCCACAAGATGAACAGCCGATCCTGCCCTTGCACGAGTCCTTGTTGGATCTGTCCGATCACCTGTGTGCCGCGATCGAGCAGGGTCACCGTGCCGGTCATCGAGCGCACCGATTGCGGCAGGACGCATTTAACGAAGCCGGGTAGGCCGGAATCGATCGCGGTTTGCAGCGTGCAGGATATGATTGTGCCGGCAGCAATTGTTAAATTAGGGTGTGCGATAAGCCGCGCATCCACGTGATTAAAGTGTGACGCGCGGAGGTCATTCGATAGCGCAGATTCGCGGTGTGGGGACGATGGCGTGGCTGACTCCGAACTGCCGGTGTTCGAAGTGTGTGGTGGTGATGCAGGGGACGACGACCCTGATCCGCCTCCCGAAAAAGCAAATATTGGCGCTTTTAGCGCCCGCATCGCTGGACTTTCCTGGTGTTGACCGAACGGCGAGGCAAATGGCGAGCTTGGGTGTTGAGCTGGCGGAGGAAGAGTAGCGGGCGCGGTCTTCGGTGAATTATTCACATTTGAATGAAATGCAATGCCGCGTCCGTGACTTACCGTTCCGGTTTTCGTGATCAGCTTGGCACGATCGGGCGACCAGTGTGTCCACAAAACCGCACCGATCAATAGCGCCCCAAGCGCCAGGAATCCACCGAGCTTTTCTCGGACACCAAACCGGTGACCCGCGGTCGCGACCGGCGACGAATCCTGTCCGATAGCAGCGGAGCGGTCGGATACCGGGCCATACGGCCGCTTGCCATCATCAATTTCCATCGGAAACCTCGGTCGTAGTAGGTTTGTTGATCAAACGTTGCACTTGCGGGCTGATTGTATGCGTGCCCGGCTTCGAGCCGATCGCGTTCCAGGCGAGGTCATAAATATTGAGTACAGTATGGCCGTCACGTAACCGCCATTCAGCCGCGGTCCCAGGGACGACAACAGTATCGCCATGGACAGAATAGTTGACCGTCGCCTCTTTCCCATCCGGCTGAATATCGAACAGCGCCGGAATGCGTTGATTACCTGGAAATCGGAAGAACGTGGAATAACCGTTGTCCCAGACTTCCGATGGCGATAGTGATTTGTCGCCACGTGCCAGATAATCGTAATTCCGGGGGCCACCATATTTGTTTGCCGGTTCTGCGTTTGTGATTGTAATAGCTTCGCGCAAGCGATTCTTCGTAGCCTGCCGGACTGCCCGCGCAGCGGCGGCCCGTTGTGCGGCGCGCTCACGTTCATATCTTTGGTGAGGATACGTAAACACCACAGTGTAATCCACGTTTGAACCAACCCCGAGAGTCTTTGTCTTTGTCTCGAACTGGAAATCATACCGGCGTAGCTCACCATTGGCGCGCTGGCAGAGGACATAAACCGGTTGCGCCGAGAGGACGGCCATTGGTTTGAAGAACAGGAAATTCTTGACCGGCTGGGCCGAGAGATAGACGCTGTCAGATGCCGCGACCGACACGACTTTCTCGGTCGATGAGAACTGAATCACCATAGCGGCACCTGGCGCTGTCCATACGTTGACCACGTTGCCGGACTCATAGGGGACGTAGCGCACCCGGCCATCCAGACGACCCGGCTGTGGGTACTGGACCGCCCAGGCCGAGCCGGACAGAGTGAGCCAGGCCAGCGCCGCCCCGGCGAGTTTCGCGGAGAGTTTCATGGCGTATCCTCGGAGTTTTGGTAATTCGTGACAATCAAACCGCCGGGATCAGCCAGCCGTTCATCGAGCGGCAATTTGCTCGCCATCTGGAAACCGACCGTTGCGGTCCACGTCGTCGTCACTGAGTCTGCGCCATACATCAGCACGGTGCGGCGATAGCGCACGAGCGCGACCTGACGGCGCACGAACGACATGTTGACCAGGCTCACATTGACCTGACCCTTGCGGCCTTCCCTGATCTGTGGGCTGGAGCTGGACGGCGATTTGTCGAGGAACCAGCGCTGATACTCGTTCATCACCTTAGGCGAAGACATCAGCGAGACGACATCGTACCGGTATTTCGCATCTGCGAAATCGTAGCTTTGCCGGTCGCGGACATATTGCCAGATCGCAGCGCGCATCAACGCACGGCTTTGTGTCGGTGGGATGTTCGAGAGTTGGGTGGTGCTCTGTACCGTGCCATCAGGTTGCAGCCAGAGATAGAGCGGCACCAGGCGCTCCAGCGGCAGCATCGATGCGACCGCGACAGCGAGAGCGAGATTGGCGACCAGGGAGATCCCCGCGATCGTCCATGCCACACGACCCCAGCGCCGCGCACCGCGTGCCGTGCTGGCCTGAAATGATTTGACCTCACGATAATACGAAGGAAGGCTATCGCTTTCGACTGGCGTTGCCATGGTGCGGACATCGTCGTTCATGGGTTACCTTTATTCCTGTTACGGATACGGGCGAGCATACGAGAGGTTGCGGGGCGCACTCCGCCGCCCACTGGATTGGAGGCATCGGAAATCCTACCTGATGGGCTACCGCCACCGATCGACTTGCCGCCTCCGAGGAACAACGGTGACCCCCTCAACCAGCGGCTCGTATTTTCGAGTCCAAGGCCGAGGGCGACCCCGCCTGCGATTCCTTCGATGACACGAGGCAGCACGGCAACCGCGAGGGCAATCACGACGATACCAACCGCCCCGCCAAAAAAGGCTTCCAGGTTTTGGGCAAAACTTCCTGTTAATTCTATGTTGCTAAATATAATTTGCACCGCCGCGAGCAACACAAGCACCACAATGTCAACAACAAGCGTCAGAACGGATAACGTTACAAGTGCGGAAATCCATCCGTCGGTGATGCGCTTGGTATAGTCGAAAAGATAACCTAGGATCATAAGCGGGCCGATTACTACAACAATTCCTAGCAGTGTTTGGATTATAACAAAAACCGCAAAAAGAAACGCGAGCGCGAGCACTGCCACTGCTTCTGCCAGCATCAATTCCAAACCAGGCACAATACCGTTAATTCCACCAAAACCCTGTGGTATCGTTTTTTGTACTCTGGCTACGTCCTTCAAAATGAGACTCAATGCAGCATCAAAGCCGGTGCCTGGCGATGATTGCAATCCACCGTAGTTGCCTGTGACGAGGTCGACGATGTGTTGTGTAAAGAAATTTGGTAGACCGGTTAGGAAGAAGCCTTGGACATATTGGAAATATACCCCTGATCCCGCCACGAACGTAACAACGATCGACATCCGTATTAGCCGACTAACGACGCCGGCCGGACTTGCATTGCCGAATACAACTGCAATTCCAATAACCATGACCATAACGATCAATAATATTTGTAACGGTACATTTGCAGCAGAAAGCACAGCGGATGTGAGGGCTTTTATTGGATCAATTGCCGACGTCGTAAAAATCTCGTAGAGTACGGTAAATGTATTAGTGCCGTTCATTTGGTCCATATCAGGATTCCGACGGTCCGTGGTTAGTATGGGTGTACCACGCAGGACCACCACTGGCGTTTTTATTTATTCCAGTCATTAATTACATCCGGCGGTCGATTGCCCGTCCTGCGCCAAGACTTGACAACTTGCCGCTAACGCCTGGTCCTCGCCTTGTCGATCTTCCTCATCTTGTGCCTCTTGCTGCGCTTGCGCCTGTTCGGTGGCGAGCACCTGCAAATTGGCGGCCTGGGCATTCTGGGCCGTGACATAGTTCTGTTCGGCTGTGAGCCGCGCCTGGATGGCGGAGACCTGCTGAATTGTGGTGGCGTTGGTCAATTGGCTCTGGATTTGCGGCAGCTCCGCTTCGCGCGCCTGGAGCGATTCAAGGTTCTGGGTTGCGACCGCCTCGATCTCAGCGGTGGAGTTTTCCCCATCCCGCATCTGGGTTGCCTGGAAATCCTGACCCTGGGGCTGATAGGGCGCGTTCTGCCCGAGATATTGTTGCGCGAGCGAGGACAGGTTGCCGCCGAGTTCCGAGGGCGGGCTGATCCCGGCAAGCGCGCTGGGGAGCAGCGTCGTGTTGGGCATGGAGTTTTCCATCAGGGGCTGTTCGAGCTGTTGTGCCCATTGGTTCGGGTTCACATCCTGCGAAACGGCCGCGTAGGTTTGTTTCAGCTCCTGGTACTGGCTGACCAGTTCGGAGTATTGCTGTTTGGCCTCGTTGAGCTGGTTGACCAGTTGCAGGATCGATGAACTATCGATCACCGGCACTTGAGCAAAGGCGGGTCTGGCAAAACCGAGCAGGCCGGCCAGCAGAGCAAAAACTACGACGCGACTACGCATGTTCAGATCCTCCTAATCGACGGCTTCATGGAAACGGGACATAAATTCAGCGAGCCAGGCCGCCGGCTCATTGCCGAGCCGGGCGCGGAGCCGATCAGCGAAGGCGACTGTGTTTTTCCGGCTGGACAGGATGGCGACGCATTCCGGGATCGCCGACAGATCGAAATCGATCACCACCGAGCCGGTTTCGCGCTTGATGAGATATTGCCGGGAGTTGGTCAGCATATCCTCCCGGATCGCCCGGAACTCCCCGGGGGTGAGGTTCAGGCCCTCGCAATAAACCTTCTGATCGGCACCTGGCGTCGGACAGAATACGAGGGTCTGGCACTGTTTAATCATGGAGTTGCCCAGCGGCGAGGCGAGGACCGGAGCGGGTTCCTGGGTGGCGAGAAGCACGACCGCGTTGCTCTTGCGCACCGTGAGCATGAAGTCGTTCCAGATTTTGGCGAATAGCGGGTTGAGCAGGTAGAAATTGAACTCATCGCAGCTCAGCACGAAGCGACGGCCATCGAGGGCGCTGGCGATCCGGTAGAGCAGGTAATTGGCGGCCGGGGCGCAGACGGTGGCGTTGTCGAGGATCGCGGTCAGGTCGAAACCCACCATCGGGGCATCGAGCGCAACCAGATCGTCATCGCCATCGAAGGCCCAGCCGAGGCTTCCGCCCCGGCACCAGCGTTCGAGACGAGCCCCCGCCCCCATCGGGTTCCTGAAATCGAGGAATTGCCGCAGACCGGCCAGCGAGCGCATGTGCGGCGGCATCCGCAGCAGGGCCGCGACCCCGCGCGTGATCCTCGCGTCATCGTCCGGCGGTAGCGGCCCATGCTCATCCATCCGGATCAGCGCTGCGATCCAATCGACCAGGAAGGCGGCCGATTCCGGGGTATCGGGCAGGCCGCGCAGGGGTGCCAGGCCGCTGGGCCGGCCGCCGCGCACTTCCAGATAGTGCCCCCCCACGGCGCGGCACAGCAGCTCGCCGCCGCGATCCTTGTCGAAGAACACGACCGCCCCGCCATCCTTGCGCCCGGCGAAATATTGCGGAAACAGCGCGAGCAGGAACAGCATGAACGTGGTCTTGCCCTGCCCGATCTTGCCGAAAATCCCGGTCATGCCGACCTCGCCGACATGGGGGATGTAGTCGTAATAGGTCGCGGCCGTGGTGCGGAAGCGGCACATTGCCTGCCCCCAGCGACCGCTCTTTGCCCCGCGCGGATAGGCATCGAACCCGGACAGCGCCGCGAAATTGCGCGTGGTGATCGCGCCCGGACGGGTGCGCCAGGCAGTATTGCCGGGGAGCTGGGCGAAATAGGCGGCCTGATTGCCGATCGTCTCGTGCACCGCGACCGCGCCGGCATCGGCCAGGGCGGTGCGGGCGGTTCCGGCCCGCACGGCGAGATCGGCCATCGTATCGGCATAGACCGCGAGGGAGAGATGATGCGATCCCATGGCGAGAAAGCCCGATGCGAGATGATCCTGCGCATCGGTCAGGCCCTCGATCTGGGAGAGCGCCTGATCGCCGGCCGCGATCATCTGGTTCTGCTTGAGGTTCAGCTTGCCCACCGCCGCGTGCTTGGCGAGGAAACTAAAAGATTGGGACAGCACGAGGGGGAACGGCAGGGATAGAACGCCATCGAGCATCCCCGGATAGGTTTCGGCGGGATATTCCCGGACACCAAAAATCGCGCCGAACCGCGATGAGCCAGGCGCGCGCACTTCATAGGCGCGGCGGCCGAAGATCACCTGATCGGTATAGATCGCATTGCCGATCGGTCCGCTCACCAGGGGCACCGGCAGATACTCCCCGGTCAGGATCAGGCGCAGTGCTTCAGCAATCTCGCTGAAAGGGAACTGCCCGTTCGATGATTGCCGCAAACCGAGCCGGCGCAGGCCGTAGCCAGAGAGCGTGCGGGTGATCGCGCCCCAGATATCATCGAGCTGCGACAGCAGTTGCTCGGAGGCTGTGGGTTGCCGCTTCTGCAGTTTAGCCATTGTGTTGCGATAGAGGCGATTTCCGGCGGCCCCGCCGACTGCGCTGCGCGGGGCGACGATGACCGACAGGAACCAGGTGTTCTGATACAGGCGGCCAGCCAGGATGCGTTGCCGATAGAGCCGATCGAGTTGTGCGGAAAACTCGTTCGGAAACGCGACATGCGGCAGATCATCGACCCGCTGGTAGCGCACCAGGTTCGAGCAGATCGTGACATTATCATCCGCTATGTTCTTCAGCAGGCCGTTGAGCATCCGGGCGATGGCGTTGCGTTCGGCATCGTCGGACAGCTCGAACGGCAGGCCGGGCAGCTCTCCGGCAGCCATGATCCGCCCGTCGTTTAGCAGGAGAGCATCAGAGCGGGCGTGTCCCAGATACGGCAGATATTCAGCGGCGGGGCTTTCCGACCAGCCGGAATTACCGAGCATGACGCATCCCCCGGCCCGTGCGGGGTTTGATCGGAAAGATGGCGGGCGATGACCCGCCCCAATGCGCGGCATCGAGCGCCCGCGCCTTGGTACGAAGCCACAGCCCCGCCACGCGAACCGCGTTATAGTCGTAGCGCACCAATTCCCGCGCACCGAGCCAGAGCGGCAGGACCAGCAGCTCGTAGAGCGGGTTCTGGATCAGGACGATGATCAGCCCGAACAGGACCAGCATGACCGCGACCAGGCCGAGCGGCAGACCCAGAAACAGGGCCGGCCGGGTTGCCGCGACGAACAGTGGATCATGATCGAGCGGTTCCACGATCAGGCGCCGGAACCGACAAAGGTGGTGACGAGATACGAGGCGCCGAAAATCAGGACGAGGCCACCGATGACGCCACCGATCAGACCCAAACCTGCGCGGCCGAGCATGAATGCGATGCCGATGCCGATGATCGCGAGCACCGCGATAACCTCGCCGAACGGGCCAAGGATGAACGTCGCCACGTTGTCGAGAATCGTGGTTGGCGACGTGCCGCCCGAGACGACCTGAGCATGAGCGATGACCGGCATCAGCAGCACGGTCGCCAGCAACACCGCCGGACGATACCCGGCGATGCGATGGGCGGTGGCGCTGGCGACCGCGATGGTCTCCGCCGTCTCAGCCCGAAGGTTTTGAAATGTCTTCATGTGATATCCCTGGTTGATGTTGATCAGCTACGGCGGGTGACAGGCGACGGGCGGTGATCGTCACCGCCCGATGACGCGCCAGCCGGGCCGGGCCGGTTGAGCGCGGAAAAACGTTCCAGGCGGGGGCGGGGGGCTGTGAGGTGGACACTTCTCCGTGATCCACCTCACGGCTACCAAATGCTCTCCATCTTGGAACGGAAGACGGTGACGTTCCTTTCGGCCCGACAATAGGGGCAGCGGGGTTGATTTCGGGTACGACGCGGCGAGCGGTTGCAACGACCCGCTGGACATAGCCATTTTGAAAACCACGGATGCCGTTGCCGGTGTTATAGCGCGACAATGCTTGTTGGAGTGCCTGTTGCTCCATCCGCTGGTTAGCGGGTTGCTTATAATCCATCACGAGCAGCTTAGCTGCCGCGCCGAGTGCTGGGCATGCCTTAAACGCCGTCGGAATCGTAAGACTCAGTTTAGATAAGTTCAGACTGTTTATTTGCATCAATCCTAGATCGATTGAATCCCCGACTGCTCGCAGTCGTCGAGCGATTACAATCGCAGATCGAGACGACGATGGTGCGTAATTGCGACCTGTCGTGTTGTCGTGGATGGCGAGTGTGTTGAAACCGGATTCCGTGGACGCGATAGACGCCATAGTGCCAGGCGCCACTTGTGGCGCGCAGGCACTAGCGAGGTGCATGAATATGGCAGGTGCGATCAACATGATTCAAACTGCGATTTTAACAACCTAAGGAGGAGTACCATGGCTTGCATCATCATTTAAATTGTGGGTATTGTCAATACCGGTCACCCATCTGTCACGTTTTGGGCGCACGTTATTTTTCAGCTAAAAATGCCGCAACTAACACCGTTAATACGAACCAATATCGGAGCCAGCCAGTGAAGACAGTCTCACAGATAACACCATGCAAAATGCGCCTTACAGCCAGCGGGTCATTGCTCGCGCTGTTGATGGCCCTTCCATCAATAGCCCTGGCTAGTATCGGCGCAAACACGCTCCCTGTTGGTGGCAGTGTTACCGTCGGTAGTGCCACCATCAGCACGTCTGGGAGCACGCAGACGATCACCACTGGCACCAACGCCGTCATCGGCTGGTCCGGCGGGTTTGACGTTGGCTCAGCGGCTCACGTGAATTTCGTGAATTCGGGCTCGAACGCCAACACAAACGTGCTGAATATCGACAACAGCGGGAACCCGTCCGAGATTGCGGGCTCCATATCCGGGTCCAATGTTGGCATTTGGATCGCGAATCAGAACGGCATCATCGTAGATGGCGGGGCCACCATCTCTGACCCCGGCCAGACTGTTGCCCTCATGGGCGGCCAGGTCGCGAACGACAGCGGATTTGCCAGCACGGGTCAGTTTTCGTTCGGATCGGACCAGGCGTCGCCAGTCACGATCGCGTCCGGCTCCACTGTATCCGGTGCGACCGTTTTTGTCGCCGGCAGCGGCACGGTGAACATCGGTTCTGCAAATCTGTCAGCCAGCTCATCGTTTGCCGTTGGTGGCGGCATTGCTCCGGGTGCGCTGACAATCACGCCAAATGGTGGTGCGAATGGGTTTACGACCAGCACCGCATATTACGGTGTGCCGGTGTCTGGGTCCGTTCAAACCCAAATAAATCTTGAGGCCGGTAGTGTGATCGCCAGTCCAGGGATCAAGTTTGATAACAATGGTAATATTCAGGGCGGGGGCGTTTTAAAAGGCAATACCGTCGACCTGGGCGCGTCGGGCGATATCAATAACCCCGCCGGTTACGCCAATACCGGGTCATATTATTCCAATCACGTCACAATAGACCCTTATACATCGGCGTCGACTGTGAGCGTCAACACGATCAGCGCCGGCACGAACGGACCTCAGATGTTGAATGTGTGGGTCAATGGAAATGCGGTGTTCACGTCCGAGCCGTATATCAGTGATATCAGCATCAACAATGGTGTGGTGAATTCTGCACCAAATGGCGGCAGTCATCTCATTATGCAGGCATCGGGTAATACGACACTCACCGCGCCGGCTGGCTTCACGAATCTTCAATTTCCGGGGCTAGTGATCGCACTTGCCGGGTCGCAGGGGAATGGACAATTCAATACGAACGGGACGACGTTAACCGCCGATGTTCCCATCTCGAATGAATTCACGACTGGCACGGCCGGCGAACCGAGCGGCGTGGGCATGGGTGTTTTTCTTCAGGCAGGAACCATATCAGGCCCGAACGGCGGACCGTTACAAGTTGGCCTGAATGGAAACAACGAATCCTGGCTAAACATCGACGGCAATGTTCTCGGGGGCATTTCTGTGGCCGAGATCGCGGATCAGAATGGTAGTTTGGTTGGGGTACTCGCCGACCAAAGCCTTGTCGTCCATAACCGCGCCTACTGAAACGAAAAACGGCGCGCTGATAACAATCAGCGCGCCTACAGCGCTCCACAGCCGCTATTCGTTAATTTAAAGCCCGACCCCGCTGCCACCTACGCTAGCACCGCCTCCGGCGCCAGTTTGTACAGCTCCGGACCCTGTTGCAGTTCCCCCACCAGACACGGACGAAACCGACCCCGCTCCGCTACCTCCGACGTCGTTTGTCGCGGCCTGACTCGCGACAACCGTTAGGCCCGTAATATCGGTTTTGGTGACCTGCGCGGTCCCGCCGGCACCACCACCATTCACCGTCTCATATAGAACGCCGTTCCCGGTAGCGTAGACGTTGCCACCATTGGCCGTGTTGACGCCGGAATAGTTTAACTCGCCGGTGCTCATCGAGATCGTATCTGTGACCGTGCTATCCGCTCCCGTGCCCTTGAGCGTGATGGTGCCATTCGCCTGGGATACGATCGTTGTTGGCACGCCGTTAAATGTGCAGGAACCACCAGAACACACGATATGGTTGCCGTAGGGTGTTGTGTAGCTCAGGGAGTCCGACAGCGTAACTGGCGGTTCATTGCACGGTGCTTGGGTTACAATCCACCCTCCTGATCCAGCCGGCCCGGCGGTGCCACCAGGACCGCTGTTATTGACGCCATTAGGCATGGTATCCCACCCCGACCACGAAACCGTATCACCGCCGCCATACGGACACGCGGGTACGACAGGTGGGGGGCTTGTGGGATTTTTATCACTCCAATTTGGCGTCGATGCGCCGAATAGCAGCCCGACGCCCGTGGCGTTCAGACCTGCGGGCATACACAGCAGCGGCATACCCGCTTTTGTCAGGGCCGGGCACATCGATTGCCAGGTGCGCGCTACTATTGGATTGCCAGGTGGCAGCTCCGACGCCGGGAACAGTGGGATTCTCGCCGGCGGATGTTGCGCGATCTGGACAGTATGTTTTCCGGTCGTCGGATCGTAGACAATTTCGGGCAGTGGTTGGGCAATCATATCCTTTTTGGGCATCACACCTGGGTTAAGGAAGATACTCAGGTTTGGCTGATCAGACTTGATCGTTGACAGCGCCTTCGCGGGCAACGACGCGCTCGCCTGGCCGATAGATGCGAGGGCCAGTAGGGCCGCGAGTAAGAGCGGTTTGTAGGACATCTCAAAAGCTCTCCGTTGTTTATCGTGAAGTTGATGAGCGGATCGAAAACGCCACCAACCAGATCCCCGCTCGGACCTTGAGCCAGCGGTTGAGTTTTGCCGTGCCATTGGTGGCAAACAGCAGGGCAGAGAGGCACGACGTGGCAACCCAGACGCTAAACCAGCCAGGAGATGAGCGTGCTGCCCAGGCGGCATCGAGCGAGGCAACAGCTACGATCGCGTCAACAGCGCGCAGCCACCGGTCCGGTGCGTTGAATAGCCACGAGAGCCGAGGCATCACTGGGCTCCAACCGTGGAAGACGAGGCAGCGTAATATAGCGGGGTACTGTTCGTCGGTGGGTTTGTACCGAGGGCGGCCGACGCTTGCGCCGCCAGCATCGCCTTGGTGATTGTAAGGTTATTGACAACGCTCCGCGTTCCGCTCGGTGCAACATAATAGGTGACCATCCCATAGTCCTCAGCCGCTGGTTCATTGAGGTAAGCCACGGCACAGTCAGTGCCGCCGAACGGTGGTTTCCAGGAGATGCTTGGCAAATAGTAATCCGGAAGGGCCGTTGCCCAGGCGCTCGATGTGACCGTGCTTGGAGCAGGCACAGCGGGGACGGACCCGAACAGGTTGATTGGTCCGGATACGCCTGGCACGACTTCGCCGCTGACAGCGGGGAAATCGCACTGTGCCGGATTGTTGCCCGCGTACATATCGATCGGCACATAGATGATTGGCGTGGTGCTATCCGGCTGGTTCCACGGTGCATCTCCGACGTTTGCATAGACATAGGCCGCCGCGGCCGTGGCGAACATCCGAAAGTCCTTGTTCAGCCCGATGACGGCATCCTCGTTCCGCGCCGTCGCGGTGATCTGCGAGCTGACGACGTTTGCCGCACCAGCAACCCCTTCACCGGCTGACGCGCTTACGGGCGCGCCGATCAGGGGAAGAAGCACAAGGCCGCTCGCAACCAGATACGATCGTTTCATGGGTTAGTCTCCTTGCTCAATTATTGGCGTTGAATAAGCTGGGGGCTGGATCAACCCCGAAAGATCGGTTTGTTGCCGGCTCTGCGGGCTGATCGCCACCGTCGTCCCCGGCCTGACGACGCCAACGATCGCGCTGCTGTCGGCTGACAATTGCTGTTGCAGGACGCTCGCCGTGCCCCACGCCACCCCGGTTTGTAGGTTTGTGTCGGAAAAACTGCCCACCCCATAGTCACCCTGCTGTGATGGGGCCGCGTCCCAGAGCACCAGCGTGGCGATACTGCCACTGACCGAACCGGTAACCACCTCACAGACCCACTGGTTGCCCAGTGCAGTGTTTGCGGGAAAGCCAGCGGGCAGATAGCCCGCCGTCACCAGCTCCGGAACCGTATAAACGCCAGACGCCGTTTCGGCGAGGCAGGCATTGAACACCTCCGCACCGCTTTGCGCGGTTTGCTCCTGCACCGAAACGCCGGTTTGTATGTTCGCAACACTCGCCGCACTTTCGACGTGAGTAATGAATGCCAAAGCCGCCACCGCGATCAGTAAAAGGGTCGCTATTAGAATGAACACGGCATCTACTGGAATATGAGTGTTATACTGCCGGGCGACCCTTTATTGCCCGACATTCCACCTGGGCCGTCGATGGTGATGTTTGATAATGGACTACTCGCAAATGAATTTCCCGATTTACCGTTTGTCTGGCCATTATATTGCCCTGCCGGCGCTGTGCCTGGGTCCCCGCTAATACCACCACCCCCCGCCTCCACGAGTGTATTTGAGGCTGGGATAGCCGGACACGTTGTGCCTGAACATAGCTCAGAAGCTATACCACCGGTAGCGACTTCTACATAGCCATTCACCCATGTATAATAGGTTCCTGTGGTGAAACTGTACTCAGTCACATAATTAGGGACTGAACTTACAGTCCCGCCCACACCCACCATCGCTGTAAGTGTCTGCCCCGGTGTGACGGGTACTGTCTCCGTCACTGATGAGCCACTGTAGCCGGGGGTATAATCATAAGATGCGTTCGGTGGCGAGGTTGGTGCCCCATCACCACCGACTGCGACGACACCCATACTTGTGCATCCTTGCGGCACCTTGATCGCTTGCGGCGCACCTGTGTACGACAGCACTTGCACGCCGCCCGTACAGCTTGATTTATTTGTCGCACTACCACCAGAACCGGCCGCTACGGCCACCGCTACGCCGGTCGATGGCAGGATATCGGCCAGATCGAGCAGCGATGGGAAACTAGTCGTGAATTTTGGCGCGTATGTCGAAAGGCCGATCGCCGTTTGCCCGAACGGCAATAGCGCACTGCTATAGCCGCTGGTGCCGCCATTCTGATTGGCCACGGCCGCGATGAAGGCCGGCGCGTTCTCCTGCATCGCTGACAGATCCTGAGCGATTTTGGTCGCGACTCCGTCTTCGACCTGCACAACCCCGAGCGGCAACCCCAACAGGGTTGTGGGCGCGTTCCCATAGTAATCGATCATCCCGATCTGGCCTGATATCGAGGACCCGGTAACCATGCCAACCAGCGCCTGGCCAAACACATTTTCTGCCTCGAACCCTGCGGGCAGCGCCTTTTTCGCAAGAAGCGTCGCGGCCGTGACCGTAGTGCCGGCTGATAGACTATTGGTCGATGCGTAGTTGTATGCCGCCGTCGCGAAAATATTCATTTGTTGAGCGGCTTGGGTCTCGGCCGCTGATATCGCGGCCGAACTAGCGGTGGCTTCCGCACCCTGTTCTTGAGTCAGCGCGAGCCCTCCCGCGATCCCGATTGCCAATATAACCGCCACTATATTCCACATTCACCACATCCTAACCGCTGATTGGTAAGCCGTTTAACATTCTTGCCTTGAGTTGATTGATATCCTCCTGCACACGTGAGAATTCACCCGCATTGATCTTGCTGCGCACATTCTGCGTGCAGAGTAATATTTCGTCAGACCCCCGCGTCCCGTCGTCGCGTTTGGTCATGTGGATGATGACCGCCAGCCCACCGCTCATCGATCCCCGCATGACGTTCGACCCGCTATTCCGGTCACCGCCCCCGCTCCCGGCACCCGCCAGTGTTGCCAGCCTCATAAGGGCACCGACGATAGAATCAGCGTGGATCGTGCTCACGATCAGCTTGCCGTTGATCGACGCATTGATGATTTCGGAAGCCATTGCCGGCGTACGGATCTCGGAAACGAACAGCATGTCGAATGACATCCGCATCGTTGCTTCAATCGCCCGCTCGATGTGCTCGCGATCAATCTGAATCTGCAAAATCCTGCCTCGCCCGTGATCGCCGGACAGCGCGAGTTCCGGCGGGTCTTCGAGGGTCACGACAAGACCACCATCCATCGAGAATTCCAGCGCATAGGCCGAGCTGGCCGTGGTCTTACCGGTCGAGAAACTGCCGCTGAACAGCACGAGGCCGTGCGACAGCCCTTTGAGGCGATCGATGATGATCGGCGGGATGTTGCAGTCGATCAGGGGCGGTACCCTCACCGCGCCGCGTCGAAGGGCAAACACCGTCGCACGAATATCCCGTATAACCGACACGCGATACATCACGTCGTCGTACGGCACTGAGAATTCTGCGGCGTCCGGGATATTCCGAAACTGGACTCGAACCGATTCAAACAATCGGCGAATATCGTCCATCAGGTCGCCTGGTACCGGTAGCAATGCCGGCGATCCGGACAAGCCACGGATGCGGGAATTCCCCAAATCGCTTTCGAGATACAAATCGTCGAAGATGGTCTCCCGGAGAATTCCCACTTCCTACCCTCACTGGCCGACGAGTGTGAAGGTCACGGAGTTCGTGGCGCCTGCCGTGCAGTCAGACACCATATTTTGCGGCCACGTCGCCGTGGCCCCACCTGTTCCGCCACCCGAACCAGACGAAAACGCCGGGTTGCTGGCCGTCGTGCTGTTAATCTCTGCACTGGCCATATCAGGAGTCGTGAACGAGCCCAGCACGGCACATTCGCCCGCGTTCAGCTTAC
>JAQTXO010000350.1 GCA_028688765.1 Acidiphilium sp.
TTTCTCGTCTGCCGTGAAATCCAAGGCGTCGGGCGTCTGGACGTATCAGAAGATGAACGAATGGCTGGTCGATCCGCAGAAATTCGCCCCCGGCACCCGCATGGGGTACACCGGCATCAAGAACGATGTCCAGCGGGCCGATACGATCGCTTATCTCCGCACCCTTTCGACCGACCCGATCCCGCTGCCCAAGCCGGGCCAGGGCGCCGCCGCGACGTCCGCCGTGGCGATGTCCGGTCCGAGCAGCGGTGCCCCTGCGATCGCGCCGCTTTACGCCAGCGCTGTCGCGGGGAAGGGACAGAGCTTTTTTGAGCAACAATGCTCGGCCTGCCACACCATTACCAAGGGCGGTGCCAACGGTGTCGGTCCCAACCTTTACGGCATTGTCGGCGCGCCGATGTTCGCCAAGGCGGGTTACACCTTCTCCGGCGCGGTAAAAAAGGCGGCTTCCGGCAACTGGACGCCTCATAAGCTGAACGAATGGCTGTACGATCCGATGAAGGACGTGCCGGGTACCCACATGGCCTATCCCGGAGTCAAGAATAATCAGGTCCGTGCCGATCTGATTGACTACCTCAACACGCAATCCGCCAGCCCGGAAAAGCTGCCGACAACCAGCGCCAGCGCTACCCCGGCGGCGGCGGCAACCCAGACCGCGAGCGCCGGGCTCGATACCGGCGCCCCCACCATCAAGCCGGTTCTCGCCAGCGCGGTCATTGCCAAGGGCCAGAGTTTCTTCGAGCAGCAGTGCTCGGCATGCCATTCGATCGACAAGGGCGGGGCCAACGGCGTCGGTCCTAACCTGTATGGCGTGGTTGGTGCCCCGATGTTCGCGAAAGCCGGATATTCGTTTTCCAGTGGCGCGAAGAAAGCCGCCGCCGACGGCAAATGGACACCACACGAACTCAACGAATGGCTCTACGATCCGGTCAAGGCGGTTCCCGGCACCCATATGGCTTATCCCGGGATCAAGAATACTCAGGTCCGCGCTGACGTGATTGCTTACCTGAACGCCCAGTCGGCCACCCCTGAAACCTTGAAATGAGACTCGATGTCGCCGCCGTGGCCCACACGGCGGCGGATGCTGCTGGAGACGTGATCCAGCGTTATTTTCGCCTCCTGCCCGAGGTCGAGACCAAATCGGACGACAGTCCGGTTACTCTGGCGGATCAAGGTGCCGAGTCGGCGATCCGCGCCGTTCTCGCCACCCATACGCCGGAATTCGGCATCATTGGCGAGGAGATGGGCGGCAACGCCACGGGCCGCATGACCTGGGTGATCGACCCGATCGACGGCACCCGCGCATTCATCACGGGCCGGCCGATTTTCGCCACACTTATTGCCCTGCTCGATGACGGTGTGCCGGTTCTCGGGCTGATCGACCAACCGATCACCGGCGAACGCTGGCTCGCGCATGATGGCAGGCTCCATTTTACCGGTCGGCATGGGCGGCCCGGCACGCGCCGGATCGTCAGCCTCGCCGAAGCGGAACTCTCATGCACCTCGCCTGACATGTTCAGCCAGGCCCAGCGCGGGCAGTTTTCCAATCTTGCCAGGGCCTGCCGCCGGGTTACCTACGGCGGCGATGCCTATGCGTATGGGCTGCTCGCCCTCGGTCAGATCGACGTCATTGCCGAAGCGGGGCTCAAGCCGTGGGATTGGGCCGCTATCGTGCCGATCATCGAAGCCGCCGGGGGCGCGGTGACCGACTGGCAGGGCAGGCGCCTCGCTCTCGACGGCCCTGGCGAAGTCCTCGCCCTCGGTGACCGTGCGCAGCGTGATGCCGCAATCGCGGCCCTGAACCAGTCAGCCGCATGACACGCGCGGTTGTTCATCTTACGGTCGACAGCCCTGACCTCATCCGCTGGCTGGAGGGTGCCGAACCGCTGCACCGCATGCTCCGCCCGCAGATGGAATCCGGCTATGTCTCGAAGATGCAACGCATTCTTGGCGAGGGCGCTCACCTCGCTTTGGTTCACCAATCCGGTGTAATCCGCGCGCTCGCGATGTTCCGGGCCTTCCATAATACGTGGAACGGCTATCGCTTCTATATTGACGATCTGGTCACCGATGACTCTCAACGAAGCGCGGGTCATGGCCGTTTCCTGATATCGTGGTGCGAAGATCTTGCCCGCGAGTGGGGTTGCACCGCCCTCACGCTCGAATCGGGCGTCCAGCGCGGAGCCGCTCACCGGTTTTATTTCCGCGAGCGCATGACGGTCGAGGCCTTCAGCTTTATCAAGACGATCACGCAGCCGTGAATGGTTTGGCCCTTATGGAGGACCTCTGCACGTAGCAATCCGGGATCGTTTCGCTATAGATCGTAATTGAGTAAAGGGAACGCTGGGATGAGCAACAGGTTCGGCGCGGCAGGTGTGGCTATCGCCATGGCCTTCACCCTCAACGGTTGCGCCATCCCGTTTTACGTATCGGCACCGCAGATCACGCCCGATCTGGCATCCGACCGGGCGCTGGGCTCAAGCCCGAACCCGAACACATCCGCGTTCTGTGTGAACGATCTCAAATCGTCGCATCTCGTGGCGTTCGGCTACGCGGTCAAAATACCGGCGACGGTCATGGCTCAGGCTCTTGTAGGGGGGCTTGCCAGCGGGGGGCTGCTCGCCAGGCCGGGGCGATGCCGATACGCCATCGCGGCCCAGGTGATCGCCTTGCGCGACCAGTTCGTCAACCTGCCGTTCGCGCCCCTGCCGATCACCAGCGTCGTGACCTACACCATGACTGATCAATCAACGTCCAGGACCGTCACCAGCCGCACAATTATCGAGCATTTCAGGGAGCCGTATGTAGTCACCCTTCCGCTCGATGTCGGCAGCGAAGAGACGGTTCACCGCGCCATTCGCGGCGCGATCCAGGCCAATCTCAAGCGATATATTGACTCGCTGATCGATATGCCGGCGTCACCGCCGGTCTCCTGAGGATGGTTCGTAGTCGGCATCCGCGACGTAGCTGCCGATTTTGCGCACCAGGTCGGGATCGCGCTTTGCCAGCACGACCCCGTAGGCGATCGAGAGCACCAGCACGCCAAGCGAGATCCACGGGAATAAATTCAGCGGGCTCGGCTGGCCTGGTTGGATCAGCCCCCATAAGGGAAACAGCATCAGCACCGTGCCGACGATCGGAACGGCCGCGTGCCGGACCGGGCTGAAATCGCCGCGATGGTGCCGCAGCATATAGACCGGCAGCGCCAGATTGGTGATCAGATACGTGATGATGACCGGAATCGTGCCGAGCGAACCGGTATCGAAGAACAGGTCGACCGGATCGATCCGCCAGCCGAACACGATCACGATGGCGAAGGCCACCAGCACGTATGCCCACATCGCCACATACGGCGTGCGAAACCGCGGATGGATTTTGCCGAAAAATCCCGGCAGGAGCCCCTCGCGGCTCGAGTTGAACAGAATGCGCGCCTGGCTGTTGGTCAGTCCGAGCAGCGAGGAAAAAATGCTGGTCAGCCCAGCTAGATAGGCGAGGATCAGCAATCCCGCAGCAGAGGCCTTGATCGCATCGACGAAAGGGATGGTCGATTTGCCGATCGCGGCGGCGTTGTTGTGAAATGCGATTTCGGTCGCGTAGGCCAGAAACAGGTAGAGCACGCCGATCGACAGCGTCCCGATGATCAGCGCGCGCGGCACGTTCCGTCGGGCATCGCGGGTTTCCTCGGCGAGGGTCGCCGAATTTTCCCAGCCGATGAACAGATAGATCGCAATCGGAAACCCTGCGCCGATTCCCTTCAAACCGCCTGAGAGGTGGCTCCACTCGAACGGAGCGAGCGAGAGGTGGCCCCAGTTTACGACCAGCATGACCACCGCGCCGATGAGCAGCAGTGCGAGTTCGAAGTAAAAGAAGATCGCCGCCCAGGTTGTCGAAAGCGCAACCCCGCGAGCTACCAGCACACCGACGATGCCGGTCGCGATCAGGCTGAGCAATTGCCACGGTACATCTATGCCGAGGAACAGTTTCAGCGTGTCATGAGATC
>JAQTXO010000351.1 GCA_028688765.1 Acidiphilium sp.
GGGGGCGCGGCGGGATTTCAGCTCGGCGGCGATCAGGAAGGCGAGTTCGAGCGATTGTTCCGCGTTGAGGCGGGGGTCGCAGAAGGTTTCGTAACGGGCGGAGAGGTCGGCCTCCGAGAGCTGGCGGGCCCCGCCGATGCATTCGGTGACGTCCTGCCCGGTCATTTCGACATGCACACCGCCGGGGATGGTGCCCTCCGCCTCGTGAATGTCGAAGAAGCCGCGGACTTCGGACAGGATCGCATCGAAGCGGCGGGTCTTGATCCGGCCTGCGGTGGTGATGGTGTTGCCGTGCATCGGGTCGCACAGCCAGGCATTGTGGCGGCCTTCGCGCCTCGCCGCGCGGAGGGGTTTGGGCAGCTTGGCCGCGACGTGATCGGCCCCCATCCGGGCGATGAGCGTGAGCCGGCCGGGTTCGGCATCGGGGTCGAGCCGCTCGATCAGGCGGAGCAGGTCGTCCTCCTCCATGGTCGGGCCGACCTTCAGGCCGATCGGGTTTTTCACCCCGCGCATGAATTCGACATGCGCGCCTTCGAGCTGGCGGGTACGATCGCCGATCCAGAGGAAATGGGCGGAGCAGGCATAGTGATCGCCGGTGGTGGAATCGACGCGGGTGAGCGCCTGTTCATAGGGCAGCAGGAGGGATTCGTGGCTGGTGTAGAATTCGGTTTCGTGGATCTGCGGCGTGGATTGGCTGGTCATGCCGCAGGCGGCCATGAATTGCAGCGTCTCGTCGATGCGCGAGGACAGGTCGCGGTAGCGCTCGGCCAAGGGCGAGCGGCGGACGAAATCGAGGTTCCAGCGATGGACCTGATGGAGGTCGGCATAGCCGCCGGAGGCGAAGGCGCGCAGCAGGTTGAGGGTGCCGGCGGACTGGAAATAGCCGAATTCCATGCGCGCGGGGTCCGGCATGCGGGCTTCAGGGCTGAAATCCGGGCCGTTGACGATATCGCCGCGATAGGAGGGCAGTGTCACGCCGCCGATGGTTTCAGTATCCGACGAGCGGGGCTTGGCGAACTGGCCGGCCATGCGGCCGAGCTTGATCACCGGCACCGAGCCGCCATAGGTGAGGACCACGGCCATTTGCAGCAGGACGCGGAACGTGTCGCGGATGATGTTGGCGGTGAAATCGCCGAAGCTCTCGGCGCAATCGCCGCCGTGGAGCACGAAGGCGCGGCCCTGCGCGGCAAGGGCGAGCGAGGATTTAAGGCGGCGGGCTTCGCCGGCAAAGACCAGGGGCGGAAAGCGGTGCAGGCGGGCTTCCATCGCGGCGAGCTTGTCCTGGTCCGGATAGGACGGAACCTGAAAGATCGGCTTGGCGCGCCAGGATGCGGGCGTCCATTGTCCCTGGGGTGCGGCGGTCGGGGTCGTTGCGGTCATGCTGGTCTCCTCGGCGGGATCGCTATAATCCCGAATCGAGCAATTTAGCTACTCCGCCGCTTTCGCATCCGCCGTGCCGACACGGCGGGTCTCGGTCCGCAGGGTGACGAATTCCTCGGCGGCGGTGGGATGGATGCCGATGGTACGGTCGAAATCCGCCTTGGTCGCCCCCGCAACGATGGCGATGGCGATGCCCTGGATGATCTCGGCGGCGTCCTCGCCGAGTATGTGGGCGCCGATCACCTTGTCGGTCTCGCCGTCGACCAGAAGTTTCATCAGGGTCTTGCGCGGGCGTCTGCTCAGGCTGTGGCGCATCGGGGTGAAGCGGGTGACAAAGATTTTCGTGCCCGGCGGCGCTTCGTCCTCGTGGACGCCGATGGTGGCGAGCGGCGGGATCGAGAATACGGCGCTGGGGATGTTGGTCAGCGACACGCCGCGCGGATTGGTGCCGAACAGCGTGTCGGCCAAGGCGTGGCCTTCGGCGGTGGCGACCGGGGTCAGGTTGAGCCGGTCGGTGACGTCGCCGAGGGCGAAGATATGGGGGATGTTGGTGCGGAACGCCTCATCGATCGGGATCGCCCCGCCGGGGGCGAGGGTGACCCCGGCGTGTTCGAGACCGAGACCCGCCGTGTTCGGAGCCCGGCCCGTCGCGAAGAAGATGCAATCGGCATCGATATGATGGCCGTTGGTCATGTGCAGGCGTTTGGCATGGCCGAGATCCTCGATTTTCAGGGGACACTGGCCGGGGTGCAGGGTGATCCCGTGATTGGTGAGGGCTTCGGAGAGGCCGGCACGGAGGTCGGGGTCGAAGCCGCGCAGGGGGAGCGGCTGGCGATAGACCAGATCGACCTTCGAGCCGAGGCCCGCGAAGATTCCGGCGAATTCGACGCCGATATAGCCGGCGCCGATCATGACGACGCGGTTGGGGCGTTCGGGCAGGTAGAAAGCGTCGTCCGAGACGATGGCGTGCTCGCCACCGGGGATGTCAGGCCGGATCGGGTGGCCGCCAGTGGCGATGGCGATTCGGTCGGCGGTGTGCCGGTGATGCCCGATTTCGATGGTGTGGGCGTTATGGATCGTGGCCGTGCCGTTGAAGATGGTGGCACCGGCGCGTTCGAGCAGGCCGGTATAGGCGCCGTTCAGCCGGGCGATCTCCGCATTTTTCGCCGCGATGAAACGGGACCAGTCGTGAGCGCCTTTGGTCATGTTCCAGCCGAAGCCGGTGGCGTCCTCGGCGGCGAGCCCGTATTCGGCGGCCATCACCATCAGCTTTTTCGGGACACAGCCGATATTGACGCAGGTGCCGCCCCAGAACCGGTTTTCCGCAATGCCGACCCGTGCGCCGTGCCCGGCGGCGATGCGGGCGAGGCGGACACCGGCCGAACCGCCGCCGATGACGAAAAGGTCGAAATCATGGGTCATTGCACGTCAGGCTCCTTGCGTTCGCCGCCCAGTTTCGCATGACCGGGCGGCGAGAGGGAAGGATCGACGGGCGACCGCGCTAGAAATCGTATTTTTTCGCCAGTTGATGCAACCCGGCGATCGCGCCGGCACCGGCCACCGCGAGGAGACCGTAGGCCACGGATTTATGCCGGTCGGTGAACATCTCGAAGCTGCCGTGGCGGGACTGGTCGGTGAAGCGGCCACGGGCGCCGCGGGGGCCGGGGACCGGTTCGAACAGGTTTGCGGGCTGATCCGCCGGGAGGGGCTGGTTGGACATTTGCGTGGAATAGCCGTGGGTGGCGAGGTAGTTATCGGCGAAACCCGGAGCGATCCGGTTGGCGAGAATTGCGACCACGGTAGGCATGCCGACCCAGATTTCCCTTCGGTGGTTGAAGGCTGCGAACACGATGGCGTTGGCGGGAATTTCGGGGTCGTAGATCGGCGGGACGGGTTGGGCGCGACGGCCCATTTTGTTCAGCGCCCAGTCGAATTGCGGCGTGTTCACCGCCGGCAGATGGACCATGCTGATCTTGATCGCGCTGCGGTCGTGGATGAGTTCGCTGCGGAGACTGTCGGTGAAGCCCTTGATCGCGGCTTTCGCGCCGCAATAGGCTGATTGCAGCGGCACCGAGCGGTAGGCGAGGGCGGAGCCGACGTTGATGATCGTACCCTCGCCTCGCGTTTTCATATGCCGCAGCGCGGTCATGACGCCGTGGACGGTGCCGAGATAGGTCGCTTCGGTGGCGCGCTTGAATTCGGCGGGCGTGATTTCGGCGACCGGGGCGAAGATCGTTGCCATCGCGTTGTTCACCCAGATATCGATCGGGCCGAGTTCGGCTTCGATCGTGTCGGCGGCGTGGTCCACGGCATCCGCATCCGCCATGTCGGCGGGGGCGACGCAGGCGCGGACGCCGAGCGTACGCAGTTCGGCGGCGGTGGTTTCCAGACGGTCGCGGTCGCGCCCGATAAGGCCGATATCGCAGCCCTCGCGGGCGAAGGCCTGAGCGGTGGCGCGACCGACACCGGCGCCGGCGCCGGTGATGACGGCGAGTTTGGTCATGAGATGATCCCCTGTTGTTCAAATCGGGATGTTGGAACCCGAGGGTATCGAAAGCAGGGTCGCGGACATGACGATGTGTCCATGCGCGACATCGTGCTTGACA
>JAQTXO010000352.1 GCA_028688765.1 Acidiphilium sp.
CGTGAATTTACCGCTCTTTTTCATCTCCGCCACGATCGCGTCGATCAGATTGCCAGCGACCTTGTTCGCGGTCACGCCGCTGAGCTCAGCTGACTTCTGGAGGGTCTCTGCGATAAATGCCTTCGTCACCTGAAATGTCTCCTTTGGCTTTGCCATGGTCCATTGGCATGCTTCCTCCTACCAGAAATCATCAAGATGCCAATTCGTTTAGAGCCCTCGATCGACACCAAGCTCCATAGCGATGTCAGTTCGGGGCTGATCGAAGCCGGCCGCTGGGATCGCCGCTCTGAAATCCACAATTCCGATTTTCATCGGTCGGCGATAACGGTCCTGCCCTGATAATCAGGAGGGCGTGATGTGGATGAACGATCGAGAAGTTCGACTGGCGGCTCTGTCTCCCGACATCGGAGCGCCGGCTCTCGGGCGACTGCCGAAGGTGGATTTTCAGACGGCGATGCGGGCAGCCGCCCCCAGCGTTGCGTCGCTGGTCCGGTTGATGTTCGTCGCCGCTCGACTCAATCGTGGGCCGGGCGGCCTGTCGCCTGCGGAATTTTTCAGCCATCGACTCTGGGATCCGCTGTTCGGACGGGGTGACCTTCAGCGTTTCGTCGGGCTGTCGGGGCAGGGGCGGTTTCATGCGGCCTGCTGCGATATCGCCTGGAAGGCGATCGCTGACGACAAGATCCTCTCGACTGCGCTGCTCGAGGCGGCAGGGGTGGAGGCGCTGCCGCAGACGTTGGCTGTGGTCCATCCGCACCGCAGGCTCGATGGCGCGCTCGCGATCCGTTCTCCCGAAGATCTCCTCCACCTGCTCCGCTCGCCCATCTCCTATCCGCTGGTGGCGAAGCCCATCGATGGCGTTTTTGGCGTGGGCGTGATCAACGCGGTGTCGGTCGATCCTGCGACGGATACGATCCAGTCGGTGACGGGCGCAGCGTCGCCGGTTTCCGAGGCCGCCGAGCGGATCATGGCGCATCCGGGCGGATATCTGATCCAGCGGGCGCTGCAACCACCGACGTTGATCGCCTCGATGTCCGGCGGTCGGCTTTGCAGTGTCCGTGTCCTCGTCCTGCTGACCCGGGCGGGTCCGGTCCTCCACCGCGCCGCGCTCAAGGTCCCGCTCTCCGGCAACGTCGCTGACAATTACTGGCGCCCGGGCAACCGGCTGGGGGCGATCGAACTGACGTCAGGGCAGGTGATCCGAGTCGTCACGGGGACCGCGCAGCATCTCCGGCGGAATCCGGTTCATCCCGAGACCGGCGCGCCGATCGAGGGCATGGCAATCCCGGACTGGTCCGCGCTGCGTGAACTCGTCATGACGGTCGCTCCACTCTTTCCGGGTATTCGTACCCAATCCTGGGACGTTGCCCTGACCGACCGGGGGCCGGTGCTGCTCGAGATCAACTGGGGCGGTGACCTGCACCTGCATCAGTTCGCCCACGGCGAGGGCATTCTCGACCCGATTTTCTGTGACCATCTCCGTGAATGCGGTTATCGTGGGACGCTGCCGACGCGGGAGTAAAATCGTCAGATGCTGTTCGTGGCACCGAAAGGGCAAGTAGAGCCGGCGATACCGCTGACGGCGGAGGAGGAGCGTCTCCTGCGGCGTGCATTCGGCCGCTATGCCGACCCCACGGCGCGACCTGCGGCTTCGGGCGTGGTCCGCCGCTGGCAGCTGAATGGTTCCGGCCACTGGATCCTCTGCGATTGTGTCGGCCCACTCATCGAGGGCACGAATCCCCCGGCACTGGTGCCGGTAGCGGAGACGCATCTCCGGCGGCACGTCCATGGTGCCTGGCCGGCCCACGCGGCCGATTGTGATTTCTTCCGGGATTCGGAGGAACAGCGGGATGTCACCAGGACCTACCGCCGCTCGGACCATGAGCGGCCGGTGATCCGTGGGTTTGGCGGCGACGATCGACCTATCCGCGCGGTGACATCTGGTTTCAGTCATGCCGAGGAGCGTCCCCCGCTGGCCCGCCTGCTGATGCGTCTGATGGATGATGCGGGTTTGACAAGGATCCAGCCGTCACGGCTTCCGATCGGTGTTCCGGAGCAGTATCGGCAGCTGCGCGCGGCAGCGCGCAAGACGATCCTCGCCGGCAAGATGCGGCTTGCATCCTGGCTCGAGACCTTCACACCGCACTACGAGGAGTTTTGCCGGCGCATCGAGGCGGCTTCCGCGGAGACCTTTCCTGGCACCCGACCGCACGGCCTGCTGATCGGCATCGCGCATGCGGTGAGTGAGGGCACCGTCACCCTCGCGGGCGATCGGAGCATCGAGGTGACCGGGCGGATTTCCGTATTCGGGGAGCGGGAAGGGCATGGGCGCTTTCAGACCGGAGACGAACGGCGCCCGCCCTATCTCGTGGCTGGACTGGTGGCACGCCCCGCGCCGGATGCGCCGGCGGCGCTCCTGCGGGTCTATGCGCATCCGGTTCTGTCGGCGGGTCAGCTTCTGCTCGTGGACAGCGATTATGAGCGCCGGACCGCTCGCCGCCTGATGTCGGTCCAGACCTGGTTGCTCAAGGTCCGCAACATCCTCATGACCATCAGCAAGCCGCAGTTCGATATCGGGCCATCACCGGCTTGCGCTGGCACAACCTCACCACCCGGGGCGGAGGAAACTGATACGCCACCGGGTCCGCCGCTGATCCCGGATTTCGTGGTGAAGGCGCGGAAGGCGAATGGGGCGACCGCGACGGTGATCGTCGAGACGATGGGCTATGACGATCACCGCTACGTGGAACGAAAGGAACGTCTTCATCCGCTGATGCGAGCGGCGTTCGGTGACGCGCCGCTCGTCATGCACCGCTGCTATCGCGGCTCCGGCGATCCTGTCGAGGTCGATCGGGAGATGGGCAGACAGGTCCTGCGTGCGATCTTCGATCAACTCGATTGATGCCCGATCAACCAGGATAGTTTGAGCAACCGACCATCACACCATCGTGATATTTGAACCATTCTCCGTCGCTGCCCGTTTGCATCCCGCGCGGAGAGACTGACGCATCCGCAGGAGGATGTGATGATGCAGACGCGACGGGTGATGGAACTGATTCTGACGACAGCGCTGACCGGAGCCCCATGGGCGGCGATTGCGACAACGGGGCCGCACTGCGCGGTCCTGCCGACGCAGATCGTCAAAACGGGGCAGGGGAGGGGGGCTGGTGCCCTCGGCGAGATGGCACTGCCCACGCCGGTGCTACCTCCCGGTAACTCCCCCCATGTGCCGCTCTCTGCCGCAACCCTCGCAACGGCGGCAGGGCAGGGGAGGCCAGAGATCGCCGATAGCGCAGAGCCTTCGTCATCGACCCCTATACCGCAGGCTCCTGCGGTCCCGGCCCCCATGCCGACCGCCCCGGAGCAGCACCCGCCGGCGACGGTGCCGGTGGGCGCACCGTCCACCGTCAGTCATTCCTTCGAGGGGCCGGCGACCCTGCCGTTGAAGCCGATCGAGAAAGCTGCAATCGCGGCGTCGCCTGTACTGACCCGTCTCGCGTCCCATGGCGCCAAACTCTATGCTCTGGGCACGCAGCATGGGATGCGCGGGGTGTTCGCGCGGAATGGCCGATATTTCCAGGTTTTTTATGTCACCCCGGACGGGAAGGCGGCGGTCGCCGGTGTGATGTGGAATGCAGCGGGTCGGAATGTCACGTTGCGGCAGGTTCGTCGGGTTCCCGATCTCGTCCCGCAGGTGAAAATCGGCAATGTAGGTAGCCGCCCGGTGACACGCCATGTCGCGTATCGCGTCGGGTCTGCGTCGACCGGGATAGCGGCACCGACCGGGCAGCCGGCGCCAGTGCCACTGCCGGGCGGTCTGCCGAAGGGCACACTGTTCCAGGCGCTGGCGATGTCGGATCATGGGACGATCGGGAAAGCCGGGGCGCCGCGGGTCTGGATGCTGATGGATCCGCTCTGTTCCTATTCGATTGCGGCGATGCACCGGCTGATGCCCGAGGTGGCGGCCGGCAAGCTGCGGGTC
>JAQTXO010000353.1 GCA_028688765.1 Acidiphilium sp.
CACCAGCATGACGTCGACCAGCGGGGTGACGTTGATTTCCGCCATCGGGCGATAGCGGCTGCGCCGGTTGCCGCGTTTGTTGTCGAGTAGACCGCCGGCCATTATGCGCGCTCTTCGGCTTGGCGCGACAGGATGGCGCTGAATTCGGCGCCGAACGCTTCGAGGCGGGCGGCGACGCGGGAGAGATCGGTCGAGAGCTTGTTATAGGCGAGCACGGCGGGAATAGCGGCGACCAGGCCGATCGCGGTGGCGAACAGCGCCTCGGCGATGCCGGGGGCGACGACCGCGAGGTTTGTATTATGCATGGCGGCGATGGCGGCGAAGGAGTGCATGATGCCCCAGACGGTGCCGAACAGGCCGACGAAGGGCGCGACCGCGCCGATCGAGGCGAGGAACACCATGTGGCGTTCGAGCCGTTCCATCTCGCGCATGGTGGTTACACCCATGGCCCGGTCGACCCGCTCGTTGATGCTGGAGCGGACGATATCGGCCCCGGCGACGCGGGAGGAGCGGCGCCATTCGCCCATGGCGGCACCGAAGACCGCGGCCATCGGGTGGCCGGGTTCGGAGCCTTCCTGTTCATAGAGCTCATCGAGGCTGCGGCCGGACCAGAATTTGTCCTCGAAGGCGGTGGCGTCGCGGTTGACCCGGCGGATGGTGATGGTTTTCTCGATGATGATCGCCCAGACCCAGATGCTGGCGGCGAGCAGCAGCAGCATGACGAACTGCACCACGAAGCTCGCCTGCATAAACAGGCTGAGTAGTGACAGATTCGCACTCGGTGCGGCAAGCCCCGCGGCGTTGACAGCCTGATCCATGTTCAAGTCCCTTCCACGGCACCAGGGCCGTCTGCAATTCCGCCTACCCGCATCCGCTCCAACGCCGCACGCATCGGCACCGGGAGTCGTGCGGCCCTTTGACTGACCGCGTCGATACAGGCAAGCCCGAGGTCGATCCGTACCAGCGCCACATCGTCGCGCCAGATCGTCTGGTCAAGCGTGACCTGCGCCGCGCCGATGGCGAGGACACGGGTTGTTACCACCAGCCAGTCATCGAGTCGCGCGGGCCGCTCATAGTCGATATTGGCGCGGCGCACCACGAACATCCGGTGGTGGGTGGCGATCATTTCCGCGTGGGGGGCGCCGAGGGTGCGCAGGGCCTCGGAACGGGCGCGTTCGGCGTAGCGCAGGTAATTGGCGTGATAGACGATGCTGCCGGCATCGGTATCCTCGAAATAGATCCGCAACCCCAGGCGGTGGATGCCGTTGCGCAGTTCGTTCATGGTTCGAACAGCAGGTCCTGCTGGCCGTTGGGCGATGGGGGCGGGATGATGCCGAGATGGGACCAGGCGTCGCGCCCGAGCATGCGACCCCGCGAGGTGCGGGTGAGCAGGGCCTCCTGGATCAGGAAGGGTTCGACCACGTCTTCCAGCGTGTCGCGCGGTTCGGACAGGGCGGCGGCGAGGGTTTCGATACCGACCGGGCCACCGTTATGGTGTTCGGCGATCCGGCGGAGATAGCGGCGGTCCATGGCGTCGAGGCCGCGATGATCGACGTCGAGCCGGCGGAGGGCGGCGTCGGCGGCGGCGCGGTCGATGGTGGTGGTGCCCGCGACGGTTGCAAAATCGCGGATGCGGCGGGTCAGGCGGCCGGCGATGCGGGGGGTGCCACGCGAGCGTCTGGCGATTTCGGCGGCGCCGTCCGGGGTGAGGTTCATGTTCAACAGATGGGCGGCGCGGGTTACAATCCGTGTCAATTCTTCCGGCGTGTAGAAGATCAGGCGGAGCGGGATGCCGAAGCGGTCGCGCAGCGGGTTGGCGAGCAGGCCGGAGCGGGTGGTGGCGCCGATCAGGGTGAAGCGGGGCAGGTCGATCCGGACCGAGCGGGCGCCGGGGCCTTCGCCGATGATGAGGTCGAGGACGAAATCCTCCATCGCGGGGTAGAGGACTTCCTCGATCGCGGGCTGGAGGCGGTGGATTTCGTCGATGAACAGGACGTCCTTCGGCTGAAGGTTGGTCAGGATCGCCGCGAGGTCGCCGGCTTTCTGGATGATCGGGCCGGAGGTCGCGCGGAAGCCGACACCCATTTCGCGGGCGATGATTTGGGCCAGGGTGGTTTTGCCGAGGCCGGGCGGGCCGTGGAGGAGGACGTGATCGAGCGGGTCGCCACGGCCCCGGGCGGCGGCGATGAAGATGGCCAGGTTTTCGCGGCTGGCCTGCTGGCCGGTGAAATCGGCGAGGGTTTGGGGGCGGAGGGCGGCTTCGGGTCCGTCCTCGGTGTCGCGGGCGGCGGAGAGGAGGCGGGAGTCTTCGGGTTCGGTCATCGGGCGAGGCGACGCAGGCCGTCGCGGATCAGGGCATCGAGGGTGGTGTCGGGGCCGAGAGTGGCGAGGGTGGCGGCGACGGCCTGTTCGGCCTCGCCGCGCCGGTAGCCGAGGTTGGTCAGGGCGGAGATGGCATCGCCGGCGAGGGTGGGGGTTGTGGTGGCGGGGAGGATCGGGACCGGGGCGAAGCTGGTGCCGGTGGGCATGGTGGCGATGCGTTCGCGGAGTTCGGCGATCAGGCGGGCGGCGAGTTTGGGGCCGACGCCGGGGGCGCGGGTGATGGCGGCGCGGTCCGCGCTCGCGATGGCGCTGGCGAGTTTGTCGGGCGGGAGGGCGGAGAGCAGGGCCAGGGCAACTTTGGAGCCGACGCCCTGAATGGTGGTGAGGAGGCGGAACCAGTCGCGTTCGGCGCTGTCGATGAAACCGTAGAGGGTGATGGCGTCTTCGCGGACCTGGGTTTCGATCAGCAGGCTGGCGCGGGCGGGTGGGGCGGGGAGGGCCGACAGGCTGCGGGCGGAGAGGAAGACGACATAGCCGACGCCGCCGACATCGATCAGGCAGCGGCCGTCTTCGATCTGTTCGGCGAGGCCGGTGAGTTTGCCGATCATGCGGTTGCGGCCATTCGGGCGGGGATGGCGGAGGCGGTGGCGAGGTGATGGGCGTGGCAGATGGCGACGGCCAGGGCGTCGGCGGCGTCGGCGCGTTTGATCGTGGCACCGGGGAGGAGACGGCGGACCATGAGGGCGACCTGGGATTTTTCGGCGTTGCCGGTGCCGACCACGGCGCGTTTGACGGTTTTGGCGCCGTATTCCGCAACCGGGATGCCGGCGCGGGCGGGGGCGAGAAGGGCGACACCGCGGGCGTAGCCGAGTTTGAGGGTCGCGGTGGCGTTGCGGTTGACGTAGGTTTCCTCGACCGCGGCGAAATCGGGGGCGTAGGTTTGGAGGAGTTCGGTCAGGGCGGCATCGAGAACGCGGAGACGCGCGGCGACCGAGGTATCGCCATCGGTGGGGATGACCCCGTCCGCGATATGGCGCAGGCGGTTGCCATCGACCTCGATGATGCCGAAGCCGGTGAAACGTAGGCCGGGATCGAGCCCCAGAATGCGCGCGCGAATCGCCATTGGCGGGGTTATACGCCGGGGGCGGCGGTGGCCCAAATTCGGGGCTGTGAGAAAGGAAGGGCTACTTTTTTGAAAAAAAGTAGCAAAAAACTTTTATTCGTTGGGGTACGGGCGGTGAAAGGTCACGGACTTAAAGGAGCAAAGTTTTTTTGCTTCTTTTTGTTCACAAAAAGAAGGCCTGCCTTGGCTTTTCGCTTATTTTGTTATGATATCGTAACGATATGGGCGTGACTGATTGCGGGATGGGAGCGGCAAATTTTCGCTTTGGGGGGCGGAAATGGGTGGTGCGGTCGAGGTCAAGGATGCGGCGGATCGGGGTTGGTTGGGGCGCGGTGTGAGCGCGCGAGGCCGGGGGTTCGACCGGAGCGACGGGCTCGGGGACGGTCGGGGCGGCGGGGATGGGGGTTGCGGGACATGGATCGTCCAGCCAGCCGGAATCGTGCGGGCGCGGTGCGGGGGTGCGCGGGCGGCGGGGTTTCGCGGGTGCGGGATTGGGGGTGTGCCGGTGTTCGCGGGTTGGCGCGAGCGGGTTGGA
>JAQTXO010000354.1 GCA_028688765.1 Acidiphilium sp.
TCTATGGCCTGCGTAACGCAGGTCTGACCAACTACATCGCGAATGCCCTTAGAGTATTTGCCGCCCACGGCATCTGGGCCGCCGCGCTCGGCACCGGCATTCTGGCGGCTGTGCTGTCCTCGATCATGAACAACATGCCGAGCGTACTGGTGGGCGCGCTGGCGATCGGCCAGCTTGGCCACGTCGCTCCCCGCATCCACGACGCCATGGTCTATGCCAACATCATCGGCTGCGATCTCGGCCCGAAATTCACCCCGATCGGTAGTCTTGCCACCCTGCTCTGGCTGCACGTGCTGGCGCAGAAGGGAATGCGGATTACCTGGGGCCAATACATGCGTATCGGCCTGGTCATCACACCGCCCGTGTTACTTGCCTCACTTGCCGCCCTTGCATTATGGCTTCCAGCCGTGGGAACAATCGGCCATGGATGATCCTGTGGAATTTCCGGCGCTTTGCCCGGGCTTGCTGGCACCGCCCGACCTGTCTCAACTCGAACCGTGCGAGCGCGCCACCCACAAACCCCGCGTCCTGCTGCTCTACGGTTCATTGCGCGAGCGGTCTTATTCGCGGCTGTTGACGCTTGAAGCTGCCCGGCTACTTGAACTGATGGGAGCCGAAACCCGGATCTACGACCCACGCGAATTGCCGGTTACCAACACCGTGCCACCCGATCATCCGAAGGTTCAGGAACTGCGTGCGCTCTCGATCTGGTCCGAAGCACAGGTCTGGTGCAGCCCGGAACAACACGGCGCCGTGACCGGGGTGATGAAGAACCAGATCGACTGGATCCCGCTTGAAGTCGGTGCGGTTCGTCCGACCCAGGGCCGAGTGCTGGCGGTTATGCAGGTTTCGGGCGGGTCGCAGAGCTTCAACGCGGTCAATACGCTGCGCCTACTGGGCCGATGGATGCGCATGGTGGTGATCCCCAACCAATCAAGCGTCGCCCGCGCCTATGAGCAGTTTGACGAATCCGGCCGCATGCTGCCTTGCAGTTATTACGACCGCGTGGTGGACGTGATGGAGGAATTGCTGCGGTTTACGTTGCTGCTGCGCGACCGCAGCGCCTATTTGGTGGACCGCTATAGCGAGCGGAAAGCACACCATCCCCCTGTCGATGTCAAAATCATCTGACCTCTTCGCGATTATCCGCTTAAATTAAAATTCCACTGAAGTTTCATTATCACCGCGCTTGCCGACCAGTATGTTCATGTTTCGTTCAGGTCAAGCATACATAAACTTCATTTTCGTGTCCGGCCCCCCCAGCAGGCGCTCGATCTTCGGGGTCAACGCGATCGATGGGCATTCGGAATCCAAGCCGATGCCGGTGGCGGTGTTGGCGTCGATGTCGAGGGCCAGAACCCCTTGCTGGCTTCTGGTGAGCGGGAGGGCGGATCGTCCGCTATCCCCCTGCCCGGCTCAGCGCTTGCGGAACACGGCAGATCCATCACGCAGCGGTGGCGAGAGGTTCGGCAACAGGCCTAGCCTGGTCGTCGAACTCGTCGAGCGTGTCACCCGGATCGCCGTCCTGCTCTCCCGCCGGCTTCGTTGGCCGCTCGCACCGCAGCCACATAGTCGGGATGAAAGCCGAGGATGTAATCGGCCACGCGCTGTGCATCGGCCGCCGCGCGGAAGATCGCTCTCTTGTCCGACTTGATCAGCCAGTCGGCCAGGTAGCTCGCGGTGTTCTCGATCTCGGCCTCGACGCCGACTACGGTGCAGATGTTCACCGAGGCGATCGAGACCACGAGTTCCTCAAACGCGTAGGCCGCCGAGCCAAATCGCCCGCACTGGCTCAGGTCGAGCCGGGGTGCCGCATATGCATAATGGGCAAGTTCGTGGAACGCAGTATGGGCGAATGCCGCATCGCTCCTGAACGCACCTTTTGGAGGTAGGTAGATGCAGTCCCGTGACGGGACAAAACAGGCTTGCGAGCCGCCGTAGTGGATGGTGGCACCGCTGTTGTCGAGGATCGTCTGGACCGCCTCCGGCGTGCGCCACGGCTCGGCTGCCATCCCGGGTGGGTTATAGACGGGAATGCCGTCGATCTGGGTTGCATGAAAGACCGTGGAAGCCCGCAGCATGAAGAACGGGCGTGCCCCCTCCCCTTCCCCCTCATGGGAGATGCAGGATGTCTCCCCGTCCTCGCCGCCCCGCCGCTGGAGCTTGCGATAGAACACGACGGTGGTGCCGCGTTCACCCTTGCGGACCTGCCAGCCACGGGCTTGCGCCTGCCGATATGAGCACCAGCGCGGATCGCCGTTGAAGGCTGCATCCTGCATCATGCCGAACAGGAGGGTGTTGATCCCGCGATAGGCCCGCCCCGTCGTCGGGTTCATCGGTGCGCCGGCGAGGCCCTGATCCCAGCCGCGTTGCCAGGGCAGCACGCCGCGTTCCAAGGCCGCGATGATCTTGTCGGTCACCTCCTGGTAGATATCGCGGGGATTGGGATTCGGGTTGGCTTTGCCGGAGCGCCGCCATTTGGATTTGTTCATCGGTGTTTCTCCTTTCCTGAAACACCGTTTGGCGGCCGCGTCGGGGCAGGCGGGGCAAGGGCGCGGGGCGGGCCGCCTGGCCCGTCCCGCGGGAAACGCAGCCACGCGCAGCCGGCGCTGGCGCCGGTGAGCATGGCGAGGCCCTACCCCTTGCGGCGCCTGGCCCGCATGCGGCATTCCTTTCTGCTCCGCACAACGACCATCTGAGGTCCGCCGCCTCAATCGTGACCGAAGACCCGAACCACCTTGAACGATCGCCAGGGGTCACCCGCCGGGCCGGTCGGCGCGGCCAGCGCGAGGATCGCGGCACGGTCGAGCACCGGCCGATCGGCGCGAAGATTACGCGGGGCTGCGTGATCGCGCCTGGAGAATGACAAGCCGATCTTGATCGCCCGCTTCGAGACGATCGCCGGATCGCGCCGCATCACCTTGGCAAGATCGATCATCGAGACGCCTGCCGCATGGGCGATGCGGATCAGGAGATCTTCATCCGGGGTCCAGTACCGGCAGTAGCCATGATCCAATCCGAGGGTGAAGGCGCGGTTGTAGACAGCGGATTTCGGCCGATCGAGCAGGCCGGCGAGTTCGCCCGTCTTCATCCGGCCTCTGCCGTAATTCGCCCGGAGCATTTCATCGTCTCCCTCACTCCAGGGGCGGCCCTGGCGTGCGCCATTGGGCTTTGGGTGGGTGCCTGACAGGTTGAGTTCTGCGGCTTTCCAGCGGATCGAATGACGCGATCGGCCGAGCCGGTGACTGAGCGCCACCAGATTGTCGCCGGTCTGATAGGCCTGGCGCAGGAGATCGCATTCCTCCTCGATCCAGGGTCGACCCCAACCCCGGTGATAGCCGCTCGCGGCGATGAACGCCTGAAAACTGCTTTCCGCGCGAAAGGGGAATCCCTTGGCGGCGAGCTTGCGGCGGATCACCGGATAGAGATGCCCCTCCTCGGCGAGTTTGAGCGCAAGAGCCTGTTCATCGGGATGCCAGGGCTTTGGTCCGTCCGGCCGTCGCAGACCGAGATGCGACGCCCGGCTGATCGCTCCGGAGCCAGAGCGGCCCAGACGCGCGGCGATCTCGGCGATCGTCGCATCTGTGGTGTAGACCGCTCGAAGAACGGCATCTTCGGCCTCCGACCACGGCGGAGGTGCCCCCTTGGTCAGACCGAGAAAACCGGCACGGGCGTAAACAGCCGGCACACCACGTTCAAGGCGGATCGCAAGTGTTGCAGTCGGAACGATGCCGTAGTCCGTGATCAGGACACGGTCCTCATCTTCGGTCCACGGCCGAAACTTCGGGCGATAGAGGCCCAGTTCCCAGGCTTTGTCTTTCACCGTCTCGATCGTGCGACTGACGGCAATCGCGATCTCCTCCCAGGACGCATCTGCCCCGAGCATATCGAGTTCCGCCGGCATCCAACCTCGCGTGTGGTATCTGATCTCTCGCACCGGGGTCATCTCTGCCGGTGTG
>JAQTXO010000355.1 GCA_028688765.1 Acidiphilium sp.
GGGGTATGATCACTGCTTCGTGCTCGACAAGCCCGACGCGGCGATGGGGCTCGCGGCACAGGTGCGGGATGCGGCTTCGGGGCGGGTGCTGACGATCGAGACCGACCAGCCTGCGGTGCAGTTTTATACCGGGAACAAGCTGGATGGGACGATACCGGGCAGCCATGGCGCGTTGATCCGCGCGGGTGACGGGATGGCGTTCGAGACCCAGCATTTTCCCGATGCGCCGAACCGGCCGCATTTTCCGTCGACGCGGCTCGATCCCGGGAAGGAATTTCGTTCGACTACGATCTGGCGGTTCGGCATCAGTGCGTGAGAACATGACGGGAACAAATAGTTAATAAATCCTTTCCGGAAGCGTTGCTGTTCTGTTCTCTTCATGCAAAACTCATACTCGACGAGTCGCGATTCGGCGATTAGAGTGACTTCGCGTTAAAGTTGCGTTTCCCACACGCTTGAGGAGTTGATTGATGGAAAAAAACAAGGCTCTCGACGCCGCGCTGGTGCAGATCGAGCGGGCGTTCGGCAAGGGCTCGATCATGCGGATGGGGGCGCGGCCGGGGAACGAGGAAATCGATACTATTCCGTCGGGTTCGCTTGGGCTGGATCTTGCACTCGGAATCGGCGGGTTTCCGCGCGGGCGGGTGATCGAAATCTACGGGCCGGAATCCTCGGGCAAGACGACTTTGGCGCTCCATGCCATAGCCGAAGCCCAGAAGCGCGGCGGCACCTGCGCCTTCATCGATGCGGAGCACGCGCTCGATCCGATCTATGCGCGGAAACTCGGCGTCGATGTCGATAACCTGTTGATTTCGCAGCCGGATACCGGCGAACAGGGGCTGGAGATTGCCGATACGCTGGTGCGCTCCGGCGCGATCGACGTGTTGGTGATCGATTCGGTCGCGGCCCTCGTGCCGCGCGCGGAACTGGAGGGCGAGATGGGGGATTCCCATGTCGGGCTTCACGCGCGGTTGATGAGCCAGGCACTGCGGAAACTGACCGGGTCGATCTCGCGCTCGAAGACAATGATGATCTTTCTCAACCAGATCCGGTTGAAGATCGGGGTGATGTTCGGCAATCCGGAAACCACGACCGGCGGCAACGCGTTGAAATTCTATGCCTCGGTCCGCATGGAAATCCGCCGGATCGGCGCGATCAAGGATCGTGAGGAAGTCACCGGTAATCAGACCCGCGTGAAAGTGGTGAAAAACAAACTCGCGCCGCCGTTCCGGCAGGTCGAATTCGATATCATGTACGGCGAAGGCATATCGAAGGTCGGCGAACTCATCGACCTCGGGGTGAAGGCGGGAATCGTGGAGAAATCCGGCGCCTGGTTCAGCTATGACAGCGTGCGCGTGGGTCAGGGGCGGGAAAACGCCAAGCAGTTCCTGCGCGATCACCCGGATATGGCCGCCGCCATCGAAAAACGCATCCGCGAACAGGCCGCCGTGGTC
The DNA here is from genome assembly GCA_028688765.1 of Acidiphilium sp. Classification (GTDB taxonomy): domain Bacteria; phylum Pseudomonadota; class Alphaproteobacteria; order Acetobacterales; family Acetobacteraceae; genus Acidiphilium; species Acidiphilium acidophilum. The sequence goes on from JAQTXO010000355.1 coordinate 1,455, forward strand.
GAAAAGGCCATGATGGTCGCACCGACCGAGACCGAGACGGCTGAGGCGGCTGAGTGAGGCAAGGCCGGGGGGCGCTGCCCCCTGGACCCAAGCTAAGGGCGCGGCCCTTAGAACCCTTTAGGTTTTGGCCGGGGGATTCCAAAGGCTCCGCCTTTGGCGGGGTCGAGGGGCAGCGCCCCTCGCCTTCCTTACCCCACCCGCCACACTGTCGGAGTGTCCGATGAGCCGATCACTGACGTTTGTTCTGGGAGGCGCGCGGTCGGGCAAGAGCCGGTATGGTGAGGGGGTGATTGGGGGTTTGGCGTCGCCGTGGTGGTATGTGGCGACGGCACAGGCGTTCGACGATGAGATGCGCGAGCGGATTGCGGTGCATCGGGCGCGGCGGGATGAGCGGTGGCGGACGGTGGAGGCGCCGGTGGAACTGGCGGCGGCGCTGGAGGCGGCGGGGGATGCGCCGGTGCTGGTGGATTGCCTGACGTTGTGGCTGACCAATCTGATGCTGGGGGATTTCGATATCGAGGCGGCGTTTGCCGGGTTGGAGGCGGCGCTGGCGGCGCGGCTTGCGGCGACGGTACTGGTGGCAAGCGAGGTCGGGTTGGGGATCGTGCCGGAGACTGCATTGGGGCGGCGGTTTCGGGATGCGGCGGGGGTGTTGCATCAGCGCGTGGCGGCGCGGGCGGATCGGGTGGTTTTCATGGTGGCGGGATTGCCGCTGGTGGTGAAGTGAGGGCGGCATGAGTGAGGACGAGGTGCTGCATCGGGAGAAGATGGCGAAGCGCAAGGCCGTGCAGGATGAGGAGGTGGCGGGCAAGACGATCGAGAAAGGGTTGTTGATCGTCAATACCGGCAAGGGCAAGGGTAAATCGACCGCGGCGTTCGGGCTGGCGTTGCGGATGCTGGGATATGGGCGGCGGGTGGCGGTGGTGCAGTTCATCAAGGGGGCGTGGGCAAGCGGCGAGCGGGCGGCGCTGGCGCGGTTCGGCGATATGATCGAGTTTCACACCATGGGCGAGGGGTTCACCTGGGAGACCCAGGATCGGGCGCGGGATGTGGCCTCGTGCCGGCGTGCGTGGGAGGTGGCGGCGGGGTTGCTGGCGCGGGAGGATATTGCGCTGGTGATTTTCGATGAGCTGAACATCGCGCTGCGTTATGATTATCTGGCGGTCGATGAGGTGCTGGCGGCGATTGCGGCGCGGCCCGCGGCGATGCATGTGGTGGTGACCGGGCGGAATGCGAAGCCGGAGATGGTTGCGGCGGCGGATCTGGTGACCGAGATGGCTGCGGTGAAGCATCATTTCGCCTCCGGGGTGAAGGCGCAGGAGGGTATCGAATTCTGATGGCTTTACGCGGCGGTGCGTCTCTGATGTTTCAGGGCACCGGATCGAGCGTGGGGAAATCGACGCTGGTGGCGGGCCTCGCGCGGGCGCTGACGCGGCGGGGGCTGCTTGTGTTGCCGTTCAAGCCACAGAACATGTCCAACAATGCGGCGGTGACGCCGGAGGGTGGCGAGATCGGGCGGGCGCAGGCGTTGCAGGCGTTGGCGTGCGGGGTCGATCCGCATGTGGATATGAATCCGGTGTTGCTGAAGCCGCAGAGCGAGGTGGGATCGCAGGTGATCGTGCAGGGGCGGGTGTTCGGCACGGCGCGGGCGCGGGACTATCAGGCGATGAAGCCGCAATTGATGCCGTATGTGATGGAGAGTTTCGCGCGGCTGCGGGGGCGCGCGGATATCGTGCTGGTCGAGGGGGCGGGCAGTGCGTCCGAGGTGAACCTGCGGGCGAACGACATTGCCAATATGGGATTTGCCCGTGCGGGCGACGTGCCGGTGGTGGTGATCGGGGATATCGACCGGGGCGGGGTGATTGCCAGCCTGGTCGGGACGCAGGTGGTGCTCGATCCGGCGGATGCCGCGTGCATTGTGGGGTTCATCGTGAACCGGATCCGGGGCGATGCGGGGTTGTTCGCCGAGGGGATGGCGCTGATCGCGGCGCGGACCGGGTGGCGCGCGCTGGGGCTTGTGCCGCATTTCGAGCGGGTGCGGGCGTTGCCGGCGGAGGATGCGGCGGATCTTGCTGCGCGGGTGGCACCGGTGCGGGCGGGGAAAGCGCTGCGGATTGTGGTGCCGGTGCTGCCGTATATCGCGAATTTCGACGATCTCGATCCGTTGTTCGGGGAGAGCGAGGTCGAGCTGACATTTCTGCGGGACGGGGCGGCGCTGCCGGTGGCGACCGATCTCGTGGTACTGGCCGGATCGAAGGCGACGATTGCGGATCTGGCGGCGTTGCGGGCATTCGGGTGGGAGGCGGATATTCTGGCGCATGTCCGGCGCGGGGGACATGTGCTCGGCCTGTGCGGCGGGTATCAGATGCTGGGGCGGCGGATTGCCGATCCCGACGGGGTCGAGGGCGTGGCATCGGAGGTGCCGGGGCTCGGACTGCTCGATATCGAGACCGTGCTGACCGGGGACAAGCGGTTGACGGCGGTGCGCGGCAGGCTGGTGGGCG
>JAQTXO010000356.1 GCA_028688765.1 Acidiphilium sp.
AACCGATCGGACCGGTCTATACCGAAGCCGAGGCCGACCGTCTCGCGAAGGCGCATGGCTGGTCGGTGGCTGCCGACGGGGCGGGGTGGCGGCGGGTCGTCGCATCGCCGTCACCGGTGGATGTCATTGAGCGGCGGTCGATCGCACGATTGGTCAGGGCTGGCACCCTCGTGATCTGCGGCGGTGGCGGCGGCATACCCGTCGCAAAGGATGCCGCGAACCGGTGGCGCGGGATGGAGGCGGTGATCGACAAGGATGCGTCGAGCACGATGATTGCCCGTATGATCGGGGCCGATCTGCTGGTGATCCTGACCGATGTCGCCGGGGTTTATCTCGATTACGGCAAGCCGGAGGCGCGCCTGATCAGGGCGGCAAGTCCGGGCGCTCTGGCGGCGCACGCGATTGATTTTCATGCGGGCACAATGGGCCGGAAAGTGGACGCCGCCTGCGATTTCGCCCACCGCACCGGCAGGCGCGCGGCAATCGGCGCGCTCGACGATCTGCCCGCGATCATCGAGGACCGTGCCGGAACCCGCATCACCTCACGCGAGCCGGCGCTGGTGTTCGCCACGCCGAAAGGCGTGCAAGAGATACCGAAAGGCGTGCAGGAGATACCGAAAGAGGTGACGGCGATGCCGAAGGGTGTAGCGATCACATCAATAAAGTTTCCGTGATATGAGGTATCCGCTTTATTCTCATTTTGTAATGAACCCTGTCGCCATCAGTGACCATATAAAGATGGTCAATTATGATCGGTAGTTATCATGTCATCGACGATGAATGGCCGCATGGGCCCGGAATACAACGCATTTCTATTTGCGCCGATCGGCGAGGAAGCCAACGGGCTCAAGCTCAGTGTGCTTTCGGCGCTGGCCCGGCAGAACATCGATCCCTGGCAGGAAGCGGCGGCTCTCGCCCGGCTTTCAACCTCGGCGGCGCGCTCGCGGCTTGCGGGTGCGATCACCGCGGCGCTGGGGCGCGGCAGCGACGCCGATACGGTCGCGGCCCATCTCATCGTGTTGCTGCCCCGGAGCGCACCTGTGGTGGCACCCACAGCCTCCGGCTTCGCCGCCCGGCTCCGGGCGATGGGCGATCGGCCGCGTGGCAACCTGTCCTCGATGACCGGCAGGGATATCGTCATCATGATCCTGGTCATGGCCGGGCTGACCATCGGGATGAATTTGTTCGTGCCGGATCACAAGCCGGGCGCTCACCCCACCGTCCAAGTCACCACGACCAGCCAGACCAAAACGTCGGCACCCCCGTCGTAACCCAGGCCCCCAGCCATCAACGTTTACTGGAGTTTGAAAATTGACTGATTTTATCACGATCGACGTGCTCATCCTCGGTGCCGGCGGCGGCGGGTATCCTGCGGCGTTCTTTCTCGCTCGCGCCGGGCTTCATGTCGTCATGGTCGACCCGATCGGTAATCTGGGCGGCGATTGTCTGGCCGAAGGGTGTGTGCCGTCGAAAGCGGTGCGCGAGGGCGCACTCGCCCGGGTGATGAGCCGCAAATACAAATTCTTCGGGCTCGACGGCACAACGCCTGCGGTCGACTGGCAGGGTGTGCTGGCGCACAAGGATCTGGTCCAGAACGCGCGCTATGCCCAGCACACCAAGGAAATCGCGGGATCGACCATGGTGTTCCATAAGGGCATCGGCCGGATCACCGGGGATCACACCGCGACGATCGCGGTCGACGGGGGCACGCCGCTGAACTATCGGTTTCGCTACCTGATCGCGGCGACCGGCTCGCGCCCGCATATCCTGCCGATCCCGGGTGCTGAACTCGCGATCACCTCGCACCATCTGTTCAGGCTCGGTGCCGACCTGCCGATGCCGGCGCGGCTCGCGGTGATCGGCGGCGGTTATATCGGCGCGGAAAGCGCCTCGATGCTCGACCATCTCGGGGTCAAGACCACCATCCTGGAAGCGACCGGCGAGTTGATGCCCGGTGCCGATCCTGATTTGCGAACCTATCTGACGCGCTGCCTCGGCCGCCGGGTCGATCTTATCTGCGATGCGTTGGTCACCGGCATCACGCAGGACGCAGGCGGATTGCGACTGAGCTATCGCCGTGACGGGCAGGATCTGACGCTGGAGGCCGATGCGGTGCTGATGGCCACGGGACGGGAGTCGGTTCGCCCGGAAGGGATCGGTGCAACCGGGCTCAGCGGGTCCGGCGCGATCATGGTCGATACCACGATGCGGAGCGCGATCGATCATGTCTATGCGCCTGGCGACATCAACGGGCGCAGCATGCTGTTCCACTCCGCCGTGCGCCAGAGCATGGTCGCGGCGCATAATATTCTCGCCGGCGGCCAACCGGTGGACCGGATGAATTTCCACGGCGTGCCTTATACCGTGTTCACCGAACCGGAAATCGCGTGGGTGGGGCTCGATCAACCCGCAGCACTTGCCGCGGGGCTGGCCGTCGCGACCACGCGCTACGACTACCTGACCGACTCCCGTGCGCAGATTTATGGCGAGACCGACGGGTTCATCAAACTGGTGTTCGATACGTCGAACGGCGTGCTGCTCGGCGCGCAGATCGCGGGGCTCGACGCGGCGCAGGTGATCGCACCGCTCGCGCTCGCGGTTCATGCCGGGACCACCGCGACAACTCTGACTGAAATGGTATTTCCTCATCCGATGATCACCGAAGGCATCAACAAGGCCGCACGCCAGTTCCGGCCATAACCGGGACGACCGTGAGTCGCCCCATCCCGGACCATGCCACGACGTTATCGAATCCTGGACTGTCCGGTGCCGAAGTGCATGCGCGCAAAACTAAATTCGGCGCCAACGCCATGCCCGACGTCACGGAGCATCTGCCGGCTCGCATCGTTGCCAAACTGTGGGCGCCGGTGCCCTGGATGCTGGAAGCAGCGATCGTCCTGCAAATCGTGCTTGGCGACATTGTTGAGGCGGCGGTGGTTGCCGCGCTGCTGCTGTTCAATGCCGGCCTCGGACTGATGCAGGAGGGTCGCGCCCAGGCAACGCTGAACGCGCTAAAATCCCGGCTCGCGCTGAACGCCTCGGCACGGCGGGATGGCGTCTGGGCCGTAGTCAAAGCAGCCGATCTGGTACCGGGCGATGTGATCAAGCTGTCGCTCGGCGGTGTCGTGGCCGCCGATGTCACGCTCATCGACGGCGAAGTCCTCCTCGACCAATCGATGCTGACCGGGGAATCGGTGCCGACCGAAGCCGGTCCCGGCGTGCAAACCTATGCCGGGGCGCTGGTCCGGCGCGGCGAGGCCGTCGCCGAGGTGACCGCAACGGGCGTCCACACCAAATTCGGGCGCACCGCCGAACTGGTGCGCACCGCCCATGTCATCAGCTCGCAGCAGATCGCGGTGCTCCGGGTGGTGCGCAACCTTGCGGCCTTCAACGGGTTGGTGACGCTGTTTCTGATCGGCTACGCGGTTCACCTGCATCTTGCCGTCAAGGAGATCGTGCTGCTGGTGCTTGCGGCAATTCTTGCGTCGATCCCGGTTGCCCTGCCGGCGACCTTCACGCTGGCGGCTGCGATCGGCGCGCGGGTGCTGGCGAAACTCAACGTGCTGCCGACCCGCCTGTCCGCGGTTGATGAGGCGGCGAGCATCGATGTACTCTGCGCCGACAAGACCGGCACGCTGACCCGCAACGAACTCAAGGTTACGACGGTCACCCCCATGGCGGGTTTCGATCCCGCCCATGTGCTCAGCCTTGCCGCGCTCGCCAGTTCCGATGGCGGACAGGACCCGGTCGATGGCGCGATCCGCGCGGAGGCGGCGAAGCAACCGATCGGCGATGCCCCGCGTCTCAGCCATTTTACGCCGTTCGACCCCGCGAACAAGAGGGCCGAAGCGGCGGTGATCGCCGCAGATGGAACGCCCGCACGAGTCATCAAAGGGGCTTTCGCCGTGGTCGTCGCACTGACCGTACCGGAACCGGACGCGGG
>JAQTXO010000357.1 GCA_028688765.1 Acidiphilium sp.
AAACAATGCCCGGGCCGGACCTTTATTTGGGAGGTCCCGAGCGTCTGTTTGGCGACAAAGAAGACTTGGTCGATCAGGGTACCCGGCAGCTCGTCGAGAAATTCGTCGGCGATTTCGAAGCATGGGTCAATGCACAATGAGTGGCACAATGTCAGGAAGCGGTTCGGCCGTGTCTATCGGGTCTTCTTCTGGAGAGGGCGGATGTTGTACATGGTTGAGCCTTGCCGAACATCCTCCGACTATGTCTTGGCCTCGCGCGTGACGCACCTCCGGTGGCGCACGACGGCAGCGACCTGGTTGCCGTCGACGCCGAAGCGCCGTAACCGGCAAGCCGACACCGCCCCGTCCTCGGCTAAATGCTATAGCGGGAGTATAATCTCTGCCCTTGACGCACGATCCGTCGCCACGTAATCACTGTTAACGGGATGGGGTTCCCGGTAACCGCCGATAGGCTGATGACCCCTGTGCAATGGAAGACGATAGGTAGCACAGGAGTAGTTATGCCCAGAATTCGGGGTTTGTTTCCATCAATTGATGATCTTCTGAACGACCCTCTGATTAGGGCTGTGATGACGGCGGACCATGTGGACGCGGATGATCTTCGTATGATGCTGGAGGATGTCGCGCAGACCCGCCGCCTCGCACTTCCGCAGCGGCCTTCGGTTGTGCCGGGTATCATCAGTATCGGCGAACATCTGCCGGGATATCGGAGAGGCGTGGGGATGATCGTGCTCAACTCGGAGGGAAAAGCATTGATCGGCCGTCGCCGCGATGTCACGGCAACAGAGACGGATCTAGCAACCGCCTGGCAGTTTCCGCAAGGCGGCATCGATCATGAGGAAACGCCGCAAATTGCGGCCTTGCGCGAATTGCGAGAAGAAATCGGTACCGATAACGTCGAGATCATCGCCGAAAGCCGAAGCTGGTTTCGCTATGACCTGCCTGCTCCTCTGCGTCGGACGAAACCGGGGAAACCGAGTTTGGGTCAGCAGCAGAAGTGGTTTCTGATGCGCTATCTCGGTGACGATTCGGAGATCGATATCGCAACCGAGCACCCGGAGTTCAGCGCGTGGCAATGGGCCGATCTGCCGACGATCGCCGATATGGCCATACAGTTCAAGCGCGGCCTCTATCGTGCGGTAATGGCTGAGCTGGTACCGGAACCGGCGAGGTTCGCCTCGTAAGACAGGTCGATCCACTCGCGAGCGAGCCTCACCTAGAGAGCCCAATTTCCCTCAAGCCAACAAGGACAGGTTTATGGCTGAACGTATCACGTCACTCGATGCGATCGAAATCCTTGATTCCCGCGGCAATCCGACCATCAGAGTTTTTCTCTCCCTGACGGGAGGAAAGACCGTCAGCGCGGCCGTTCCGTCTGGTGCTTCGACAGGACAGCATGAGGCGCACGAACGACGGGATCGCGATGCTTCCCGCTATAACGGTATGGGGGTACTCAACGCGATCGCGTCGGTGCGGGATGATATAGCGCCCGTTCTGGTTGGTCGGGACCCAACCGATCAGGGTGCAATAGATGACAGGATGTGCACTCTGGACGGCACACCGAACAAGACAAGGCTCGGCGCGAACGCGATTTTGGGAGTCTCGATGGCAGTGGCACGTGCCGGTGCGTTTGCGACAGGCCTTCCGCTGTACCGGTATTTTGCACCAAGCCAGTCATACTTTCACTTGCCAGTGCCGATGCTCAACGTTATCAACGGCGGCCTACACGCGGCCAATGCGCTGGATTTCCAGGAGTTTATGCTGGTTCCACACGGGGCTCCAACATTTGCCGAAGCGATGAGATTAGGTAGTGAAACGTATCACGCTCTGAGAGCGATTCTCGCGACGCGCAATCTCGTCACTGCGGTCGGCGATGAGGGTGGCTTCGCACCTGACATCTCAGACAACTCCGAAGCGTGTTCACTCATTTTACGGGCGATCGAACGCGCTGGTTTCCAACCGATGTCCGAAGTCGCGCTTGCGCTCGATCCCGCCGCCAGTTCATTCGGTTCGGCCTCATCCTATGACCTGAGCAAATCGGGCGGCGGTAATCTTGGTACCAACGGTCTGATTGATCTATATGATTCTTGGCTCGGGCGGTTCCCGATTGTTTCGATCGAGGATGGTGTCGCGGAAGATGATTGGGCCGGTTATACGGAAATGACGCGGAGACTAGGCAAGCGCATTCAAATCGTAGGCGACGATAATTACGTTACCAACGTGAAATTTATAGAACGCGGTATCCGTGAAAAATGCACAAACGCAGTATTGATCAAACCTAACCAGATTGGCACGGTAAGCGAAACCATCGCTGCAATAGAGCTATGTCGCAACGCGGGATGGAACGCGGTGGTTTCTCACCGTTCAGGCGAAACGGACGACTCGTTCATTGCCGATTTAGCGGTCGGCCTGAGTTGTGGACAGATTAAGAGTGGCGCACCTTGTCGCGGTGAGCGCCTGGCGAAGTACAACCGCTTGATCGAAATCGAACACGAACTTGGTAAATATGCCGTGTTTGTCAGCCCGTTTGGTTCTTAACAAAGCTGGATGGCAAAGCGGGATCCGTTCGAAACGCTGATGTCACTTTACGAAGGGGATATGGGCGTGTTCGCGGTGAAAGCCCTTGGTCCATCTTCCATTCCTCGGCTAAGAGATTTGCTTTTCTCCCGCGACCGGAGTGGGATTTTCCAGCCGCGCTGCCGGGTGGTTGAAGCGCTCTCAATCCTCGGTGCCACGGACGTACTACGTACCTTTCTGGCCGATCCCCCCCTCCATTCTAATCCCGTCGAACACGCCGGTGACGTGGCAGTTATCAACGCGGCGGCACGAGCGCTCCCCATCAACCCCGATGATGATATAGATTTCGACCTACTCCTTGGCTTGGTTCAAACCGAGGCATTGGCGGGGCCAATCGAGCAACTGGGACGGTTCCGACGTCCGGAGATACTGTCGTTACTGATCGACGCTCTCGGAGACGACATTGCCCGCCCGGCCGCGGGTAAAGCGCTTATGGATTTCGGCATAGATGCTGTACCTGCCTTGATCGCCTCAATGCCAATACTTGGAAACGCGCGCGCCGCGAGTACTCCCACGGCTCGACGTCGAACACTGGCAGGACTCACCGTTATTCACAAGATGATTCCCAAAATAACCAAACCAGAAATCGCTTTCGAATATCTGCATCTACTTCATCTCCTTGAAAGTCGGGACCTCGAGGTAAAAGCTAAGGTCGGTGTCATAATTCTAGATGCAGAAAAGATATTTTTTAATGTGATGGTTGGCGGAATCCCCGCCAAGGAATATGCAATTAAAATGCTGGCAGATCTTATTCCTAAATTGCCCTGGCGCAAAAAAATTGAAATTAAATCTATATCTTCCAACAACATTAAAATCTATAATTAAATCTTTTCAAGTAATATCACATAAAAATTATTTAAGAAGCGCAGCCAAGTGTGGCTATCGAACCGGGTTCAGCGTTATTCGAATCATCAATCGGTCCAAGCCGCGGGTTTGGGGCCGGCCCTGGATTGAGGAGGAAAGCGACCTTTTGCGAGCCGCCTATCGGGACGGTCACAACCTGAGCCAGCTCGCTCACCGGATCGGCCGGTCGGTCTATTCGATCCGCTGGAAGGCGGTCGAACTCGGCCTGTCCGGGACCCATCCGAAGCCCGACGGGGCGCGTCTGTTGGCGGCGGTGAGAATCCGCGCATAAACGGCGCGGGGCGCTTGGAGCGGCAATAATTGCCTTGTGCGGCACCGGTAGTCGGGTTGCGCTTCCTGCACTGGTTTCGATGGCTCCCGAGGGATTTCGTAGTTGTGTGGACGGCGCGGTGGGTGAGGTGACGCGCTGTCAGGTGCTGGGGTAGGTTTGCCGCTATTGAGGGGCAAGCACGGCGCCGATCTCGACTTGGCGGTTCTGCTCGACGCCGTGCCCCGCACG
>JAQTXO010000358.1 GCA_028688765.1 Acidiphilium sp.
CCAAGAGCATCAAAAAATCATCGAAACAATCAAGCAGCGAACAGGTCGCTGTGAAAGCAAAAGTCGCGCCCACAAAAGTAAAGCCGGTTGTCGCCAAGCCTCCCGTGAAGGTCGCATCGAAAGTGCAAAAAACGCCGCCGGCAAAGACGGTCGCCGCTTCGGAAAAGCCGCAGCTTTCAATTCAGGAGTTGCATGATCGGGTTGCAGAACTCGAGAGAACCAACAGCACCCTGCAGATGAAGAGCCTGGCCGACCGCAAGAGCCTGACAGATATCCTGGCTCAGATCAAAATGCTGCAGGCTGAGTTGGAAAAATCCATTGCAGCCTCACCGCTCCTCGAAGCTGCCTCGGTTCAAGACGCATCGCCGTCTCCATCCTCCGTCAGTGCGCCGGAGCCCAAAACAGCACCAACGGCCACTCCCAAGCCGACGAAGAAACCGATCGTTAAACGGGGCAAGATCAAGATCTGAACCGCACCTGAACGACCGGGACGGACGCGGTAGCCGATCGTTGCGTCTATTGGGCCGCTTCGGTTGCGGCAATCTCTTCGCGCCACTCCTTGATCGTCACGTCGGTGTCGATCTGTGCGAACGGGCCTCCGTCGCAACGGGTGTCGACGGTGGCGTGGACCGCCACCCACCAGTGCGGGAGATCGTGACCGGGCGGCGAGATCGTCCCGATCTCGACGGCATGATAAGCCCCCACCGCTTCGGCGATGGTTTCCAGAAATACCCGGTATCGGTTGTCGTCCTGTCCCGGCACTTGCTGGATAATGCCGTTGATGATTCCGGCGATTTCCTGATCGGTCGCAATTTTGGCCATGATATTCATTCCCGTGGTTAATAGCCGAGCTCGATGATCCGTTCCTCGGCATTTCCTCGCTGGTGCTGGGCGCGGGGGTGCCGCCGATCGGTCGGCTGACTTCGAAATTCCCGGATCGACCAGGTGATCGCGATCCGGGCTTCAACCAGTTTCGCGGCATGGTTTGATAAGAACTCCAGCGCTCCGGGTAGATGGGCGCAGGCAAGAACGCATCTGACCTCATAGCCATCCGGGGGGTTTGCAAACTCGGCCCAGATCCCGAGCAGCGGCAGGCCTGTGGCCGGATAGCGCTGACGCGGTTGGGGTTTTCGCTCTTCAGCATCGATCGCATCGAGGATGCTGTCCTCGTCCATGGTGCCGGTCATGACCGGTACTCCTTTCAGTGCGGAGGTTGATCGGGCGATTGCGCGGCCATCAGGTCGCGGTAGCGATCGCGGACGGCGGGGCCGGTCAGATAGGCCGCGTCGATGGCGAGAAGAGTGCTGATCCTGCGGCGGATCGCCGCGATCAGTTCGGCGTCTTCGATACCGGGCACGGCGGTTGGCCAGCCTTTGACGTAGAGCAGGTGCCGGGGCAGTCGCGCCTCGAGCCGCATCCGCTCCATCGCCGCCCGTTTGGCGCTCGCGACGGCAGACCGCATCTCGGCATCGAGCAGGTCCGGCGCGACATCCGCGAGCCAGCGGTTTCCCTGAAAGCCGAAGGTCGAGCGCGCTTCGAGATCGACCATGGCGCGGTAGATCTCGTGGTTATCCGGGCAGGAGGCAGCGGCCCGCAGGTCACCGATCGAGCTCATGATGCAGAACGCGCAGGAAACCCGGCTCGAGCCGTAAACCCGGTAGGCTTCGTGGGTTTCGAGCCCGGCATCATCGAGGGTTCGCCAGACCTGTTCGACCGGCCATTCGATGATCGGGTTCCAGATCTGGGCCTCACGCTTTCCGCTGGTCAGATAGGGATCGCGCGCTGTCACCGGCCTGCCGCGCCGCGCAGCACTTTCCTGACGCCGGATCCCGGTGACGTTCAGGATCGGGCGATCGGGGAAGCGTTTTGCGAGGGCGGAGGCGATAATGCGGGTCTTCGTCTCCGATGTGCAGAAGCGGAGTGCCGGTGTGCTCCACGGCAGGATCAGCTGGACGCATTCGAGCGATGCGTACCGGGCGACGTTGTTGGTCCAGCGCGCTTCCCATCGGTGCAACAGGTCACCGGCCTTGCGCCGGACCACGACCAGTTCCCATCCCAGCGCTCCGGCCAGCCGACGACACGCCGGCAGGCTGTCCTGCCATTCGACGCGACCGAGATCGGCATGGATCAGAATGCGGGGGCCAGCATGGCCGATGGTACGCAGGTGGCGGTCGACCGCGATCGCCACCGCTCCGGAATCCTTGCCCCCGGAGACGCCGACCGCAACCGCCGCACTGGCAGCGAGCAACCGGCAGATGTCCGGCGTCAGCGCGATCGGATGATCGAACGAACGATCGCCGGGATCGTCACCCAGATCGAGTTCGGCCTGCCGGTTATATCCGAACCTGCCGAACTCGTGTCGCAGCAAACCGGGGTCGGTCTGTCCCCTCCCCTGCCCTGCGTCCAGTCTGCCGACGGCCGCCATCACGCCGCCTCGGCGAGTTCGACCCCGCCATCATCCTCATGATCGATCTCGGCCAGCGCGTCGTCATCCTGATCATCGCGATAGGCGGATGCGGCGACGCTGGCGGCGAAATCGGGGTGGAAGGCCAATAGATAATCCGCGACACGCTGAGCATCGGCTGCGGCCCGGAAGATCGCCTTCTTCTGGGATTTGAGCACGGTCAGCCAATCGGCAACGTAGCTCGCGGTGTTCTCGATCTCGGCCGCAACGCCGATGACGGTGCAGACATTCACCGAGGCGATCGAGACCACCAGTTCCTCGAACGCATAGGCGGCTGAGCCGAACCGGCCGCCTTGGCTCAGATTGAGCCGGGGTGCGGCGTAGGCGTAATGGGAGAGTTCATGCAGGGCAGTATACGCAAAGGCGGCATCGCTGCGAAACGCGGCTTTCGGGGGCAGGCGGATGCAATCCTGCGCCGGACTGAAGCAGGCGCTCGATCCGCCGTAATCGATCCGGGCACCGCTGTTCATCAGGATCGTCTCGACCGCTTCGGGCGTGCGCCAGGGCTGGGTCGAGAGATCCGGTGGGCAATAGACGGGCACGTTGTCCATCTGCGAGGCGTGAAACACCGGCGAGCTGCGCAGCAGGCGGAAGTACCGGTTGTCGTCGCCGCCACCGTGGCTATGCCCGCCCGAGCCCCCGGCGTCCCCGCCACCGCTGGCGTTGCCAGCATCGCCTTTGCGGAGGCATCGCTTGTAGAAGACGACGGTGGTGGCGGTCTCGCCCTTGCGGACCTGCCAGCCGCGCTCTTTGGCCTGGCGATAGGAACACCAGCGCGGATCGCCGTTGAAGCGGAGATCCTGGGTGAGGCCGAGCATCAAATTGTTGATCCCGCGATAGACCCGGCCGGTAGTCGGGTTCATCGGCGCGCCGCACGCGACCTGATCCCAGCCGCGCTGCCAGGGCAGGACGCCCCGCTCGAGGGCGGCGATGATCTTGTCCGTGACCTCCTGATAGATATCGCGCGGCGCCGCGTCGGGACGATGGGGACGATGGGGCCGGTGGCGTTTCGAGTTGCGCATGGATGTTTCTCCTTTCCTGAAAAACATCCATTCGCGGGCCGCCTCGGGCCGGGGGCGGCAAGGGCGCGGGGCGGGCCTCTTCGCCCGCCTCGCGGGAAACGCAGCCACGCGCAGCCGGCGCACCGCGCCGGCGAGCATGGCGAGGCCCTACCCCTTGCAGCACCCGGTCCGCATGCGGCATCGCGTCCCTCGTCAAGGTCCGCCGGCCGGACCGGCCATCGCGAGAATACTGGCGCGGGTCACCGGCTCGCGTCCGGCACGCGGTGTTCGGGGTGCCCGGCGCAACCGGGCGGCGAACGGAAGTCCCATTGAGCGGGCGCGTTTCGAGACGATGGTGGGATCGCGGTCCAGCGCCGCAGCCAGATCGGTGATCGAGATGCCGCCGTCATGGGCGATCCGCACGATCAGGTCTTCCTCCGCAGTCCAGGCCCGTGAATAC
>JAQTXO010000359.1 GCA_028688765.1 Acidiphilium sp.
CGCGCGGCCATTTCCACGCGCGGATCGGACCGGGTCGGCGCATCGGCCAGGCGGGTGACGGTCTCGATATCCAGTTTGGTGATATGCATCGGGTTACCTTTCAGGATCGACAGACGAGCGGGGAGTCAAGACTTCGAACGTAGTGTTATTGGCGGGAAAATCTTAAAATCATCAAATGTATAAATATTGATTGTCAATTATTTGTCGAGGGATGAGATCAAGTTTATGATATTTGTTAAATCAATCGGGATATGAGTGTCAAAGCAACATTTGATCGATCAGAGGATAATCGATTGTCGATGACAAAACTTACGATCACGTAAATGTGAGGCTCAGTTTTTGATATAATTGAATAAATAATGAAACGGACTGGCGGGTTATTCGACTCAAATCGTCCGTGATAATGCCGGTGGTCCGGAAGTTATGCAACTATTGATTGCATCAACCCGGCTATCGTCGAAGGGGCAGCAACGGGCGCTCGGCGGGCTTGCGGAGCACGTTGGTGGTGGGTCGGGCGAAAGCGAGGGGCATTTCAGCAGTCGTGATGACTCCTGAAATGCGGATCGTTACTTCTCGACGAAAGCCTTTTCGATCACGTAATCGCCAGGATGCGAGGAATTGCCCTCGGCGAAGCCGCGCTGTTCGAGCAGGGCGACCACATCGGCGAGAAATGCCGGGCTGCCGCACAACATGACCCGATCCTGTTCGAGCGACAGCGGCGGCAGGCCGGAAGCGGGATCGAACCCCTCGGTCAGGAGGGTCGTGATCCGGCCGGTGTGGCGGAAGGCTTCGCGCGTCACCGTCGGGTAATAGACTAGCTGGTTGCGCACCTGTTCGCCGATGAACTCGTCGGAGGGCAGGGTTTTGGTGATGAAGGTCTCATAAGCCAGCTCGCTGACATGGCGGCAGCCATGAACCAGCACGATCTGTTCGAACCGGTCGTATACATCGGGCTCGCGGATGATGCTCATGAACGGCGCGAGGCCGGTGCCGGTGCCGAGCAGGAAGAGACGCCGTCCCGGTTTGAGATTGTCGGCGATCAGCGTGCCGGTCGGCTTGCGCCCGACCAGGATGCGGTCCCCCGGCTTGATATGCTGCAACCGCGAGGTCAGCGGGCCGGACGGCACCTTGATGCTGAAGAATTCCAGATGTTCGTCATAGGTGGCGCTGGCCATCGAATAGGCGCGCATCAGCTTGCGCCCCTCGACATCCAGCCCGATCATGGTGAATTGCCCCGCCACGAACCGGAACGACGGATCGCGCGTGACCGTGAAGCTGAAGAGACGGTCGGTCCAGTGCTGGACTGTCGTGACGACCTCGGTGTTCTGCATGCCAACTATATTCCCGTTGCAACAAATACGTTCAACCCTGCCGGATAGCCGCACAGGAGGGGGTGGGGCAAGGTGGTCCGGCAAGACGGGGCCATGCCCGCAGCGCACCCATACCCGATCCGGCACGGTCATGCAGCGGCAGCCGCGCCGGGCCGGGCTACGTGGCAGGCATGGCGCGGCAATTCGAGTATTCGGTGCCGAAAAAAAATATCCGACGGCTCTTGTGTCAGTGAGGGACATATCGTTTACGATCACGATTTCGTGCTGACAATAAATGAGCTTGGGGAGTTTTCATGTTTCATCAATTGCTTACGCCGATCGCGGGAAGCCTCGGCGCGTCCTTCGCCGTTGCGGCCCTGCCGATCGCGGTCGTGCTGGTCATGCTGGGCGTTTTGAGGCGGCCGGCGTGGCAGGCCTCGCTGGGCGGCCTGATCTCGGCCCTCATCATCGCCATTCTGGTCTGGCGGTTCCCGGCGGGCCTTGCGCTCGACAGCGTTGCCGCCGGTGTTGCCTTTGCGCTCTGGCCGATCATGTGGATCGTGGTCAATGCGTTGCTGCTCTATAATATCGCGGTCGCATCGGGGCATTTCGACGCGTTTCGCGAATGGATCATCGAACATCTGCCGAACGACCGGCGGGTGGTGCTTGTGGTGGTCGGGTTCTGCTTCGGCTGCCTGCTCGAAGGCATCGCAGGCTTCGGTACGCCGGTTGCGATTACCAGCGCGCTGCTGATCATGGTCGGGTTTCCGACGCTGGAGGCGCTGACCTTCACTTTGATTTTCGATACCGCGCCGGTCGCGTTCGGGGCGCTCGGCGTGCCGATCACTGTGCTCGGTCAGGTCACCGGGCTGCATCCGGATACGCTCGGCCAGATGGTCGGGCGCCAGTTGCCGTTTTTTGCCTTCGTCCTGCCGTTCTATGTGATCGGCATCTATGGCGGGCTGCGCTCGGTGCGGGCCCTGCTGCCGATGCTGCTGGTTGCTGGAGGCGGTTTCGCGCTCACCCAGTTCGTCACATCGAACTATGTCAGCTATGCCCTGACCGACGTGCTGTCCTCGCTGGTGTCGCTGATCGTCACCATCGGGTTTCTTCAGGTCTGGCGCCCGGCGCACGACGATCAGTTCGCGATCCGTGCGGATGTGCTTGCCCTGCACAAGGCCAGCGGCATCGCGCGCTGGCGCGGCTGGATCCCCTGGGTCGTGGTGTCGGCGGTGGTGATCATCTGGACCGATCTGAAGATATTCGCGATCGGCCAGCAGGTCATTGCGTGGCCCGGGTTGAACAATGCCGTGTTCATCACGCTCTATCACAAGCCCTACGCGGCGGCCTGGGTGTTTCAGCCGCTCGCGACCGGTACCGCCATCCTGCTCGCCGCCGTGATTACGTCCGTTCTCGTCGGGGTCGGCCCGGCCGGGTTTATCAAGGCGATCGGCACCACGTGGCGCCAGAGCCGGATTGCGATTTTCACCGTCGCCCTGATCATCGGCCTCGCCTATCTGATGAACTATTCGGGCATGAACTACACGCTCGGCCTCGGCGTCGCCTCGATCGGCGTGCTGTTCCCGCTGGTCTCGCCGTTTCTCGGGTGGGTGGCGGTGTTCCTGTCGGGCAGCGACACGTCGGGCAACGCGCTGTTCGGCAATCTGCAGGTCGTCGCGGCCAACCAGCTGCATCTTAACCCGATCCTGATTGCGGCCAGCAACTCCTCGGGCGGGGTGATGGGCAAGATGATCTCGCCGCAGAACATCGCGACCGGCGTTTCGGTGACCGATCTGAAAGGGAAGGAGGGCGTGGTGTTTGCGCGGACGTTCAAGCACAGCGTCCTGCTGACCGCGCTGCTCGGCCTGCTCGTGATGGCGCAGCAATATCTGATGCCGTGGATGATCCCTCACTGAGGGATCTGCGAAGGGGGGGTGGTGGAAGAGGTTGGATTCGAACCAACGTAGGCGTACGCCAGCGGATTTACAGTCCGCCCCCTTTAGCCACTCGGGCACTCTTCCGCTGCCCGTATTCTGCGATTGGCACGGCGTTGTCAACGCCGTGTTCCGCAGGGTAGAGAGCGCCGATGGAACAGCGTGATCAGCTTCGGAAATCCGGCAAACCGCGTCCGCAGGGACAGAATCAGGGGGCACGGCCGGAGCATCGGGGGCGGCAGGATGCCCAGCGCGATCGCCGGCCGAGTGCGGGAACCGCGTCCGGATTGTGGCTCTACGGGGTTCACCCGGTCGAGGCGGCGCTGGCCAATCCGGCGCGGCGGCTGCGGCGGCTGGTGCTGACCGAGGAGGGCGAGGCGGCGCTTGCGGCCCGGTTGCCGAAGCCCTGGGCGATTCCCGGCGAGCGGATCGAGCGGGACAAGCTCGATGCCATGCTGGGGCGCGGGGTGGTTCATCAGGGGATCGGGTTGCAGGCCGATCCGCTCGCCAATCCCTCGCTGGCCGATGCGCTGAAGCGGCGTGGCCCGGTGGTGGTGCTCGATCAGATTACCGACCCACGCAATGTCGGGGCGATCATGCGTTCGGCGCAGGCCTTCGGGGCGGCGCTGGGGATCGCGCAGGAGCGCAATGCGCCGGAGGAAGGCGGGGCGCTGGC
>JAQTXO010000360.1 GCA_028688765.1 Acidiphilium sp.
TCACCTCGCGCAAGCGTCTAGAAGAAGAAGTGCGTCATTTGGCATTTTATGATGCGCTGACTAACCTGCCTAATCGTCGCCTGCTGAATGAGCGTTTGATCCAAGCCATTGCGGCATGCAAGCGTACCGGGAGCTATGGTGCGGTAATGTTCCTTGATCTGGACAACTTCAAGCCGCTCAATGATACGCATGGCCATGTGGCGGGTGACATGCTATTGGTTGAGGCAGCAAGCAGATTGAAAAATTGCGTTCGTGAAATTGATGCTGTGGCGCGTTTCGGCGGTGATGAGTTTGTGGTGATGCTGAGTGATCTAGATGTTGATAAGACGGAAGCTATCTCAAAAGCACAACTTGTCGCAAAGAAAATTCTTACTGCTTTATCTGCCCCTTATTTGCTGACAGTTAGCAGCGACGGGCAGCCAATCTCAAAGATTGAGCATTACTGCACCGCGAGCATCGGTGTCGCAATGTTCCCCGGCCAGAAAGGCGGGCAAGACGACCCCCTCAAGTGGGCAGACACAGCCATGTATCAGGCTAAAGAGGCAGGGCGGAATTCAATCCGGTTTTACCCCTCGTGAACTTTGAGGATCTCGAATGACGGCCGAGTCTCGTGAGCAGTTGCTCGCAGTATGAATAACCATCCACAAGGAACGATGTATGGCACTTTTAGCTACCAGCTATTTAATAACGGACGACTGTTTTTATGACTAAATTTATCACTTTTGAAGGCGTGGACGGGGCCGGGAAGAGCACCCATCTGGCGTGGTTTTCTGATGCCTTGCGGCAGCGTGGTGCGGATGTGATTGTGACGCGCGAGCCGGGCGGTACGCCGTTGGGCGAAGCTTTGCGCGAAATGCTGCTCAATCAGCCCATGAGCATCGGCACGGAAGCGATGCTGATGTTTGCGGCGCGTTTTGAGCATGTCGAGCAGGTCATCAAGCCTGCGCTGGCGGCCGGCAAGTGGGTGATTTCCGATCGTTTTTCCGATGCCAGTTTTGCCTATCAGGGCGGCGGTCGCGGCATGGACTGGGAAAAACTCAGGCAACTGGAACAATGGGTGCACCCCGATTTGCAGCCGGATCTGACGCTGTTCTTTGACGTGCCGGTGGAAGTCGCCAGACAACGCCTGTCGAACAATGTGGCGCTGGATCGTTTCGAGCAGGAACAGGATGCCTTCTTCGAGCGGGTGCGCGCCGGGTATCACAGGCGTGTGGCAGAAAATCCGCAACGCTACGCGGTGATCGATGCGGCGCAGACGCTGACGGCGGTGCAGCAGCAGCTGGTCGCAATTGTTGAGTCGATTTGAATATGAACGAACTCTACCCCTGGCAGCAAGACGACTGGGCGCGTTTGCAGGCCTTGCGCGCACGCGCCTCGCAGGGCTTGTTGTTTCAGGGGCAGAAGGGCGTGGGCAAGCTGAGCCTTGCGCTGAACTTCGCCCGTGCCTTGTTGTGCCAGCATCCGCTGGCTAATGGCTTTGCCTGTGGCGTGTGTCCCTCCTGCCACTGGTTTCTTCAGGGTACGCATCCGGATTTCCGTTTTTTGCAACCTGAATCCGAAACCGAGGAAGTCGAGGCAGGCAAGAAACCCAGTCGTCAGATTTCCGTAGATCAGATTCGTGGCTTGGCTGATTTTCTGGGCATGAGCGCGCATCAGGGCGGTCGGCGGGTGGTTATCGTTCACCCGGCGGAGGCCATGAATGCAAATGCGGCCAATGCCTTGCTGAAGAGTCTGGAAGAGCCTCCTGCAGGTCTGTTGTTCATCCTGGTGGCGCACAAGCCGCAGCAGTTGCTGCCTACCCTGCTAAGCCGCTGTCTGATGTTTAGTCTGGCTGCGCCGGATGCGTCCATGGCTACGCGCTGGCTGGCGGGGCAGGGAGTGAAAAATCCCGTCGATGCACTGGCGATTGCCGGATTTTCGCCCTTGCAGGCGTTGCAGGGGGCGGAACAAAACGGTATCGACGCGCGCGATAAGTTGTTGCGAGGCGTAAAGCAACCGGCGACGCTGGATGTGTTCGCGCTGACCGATGTCTTGCAGAAGACCGAACAGGTGCAGATTGTGCAGTGGTTGCAACAATGGAGTCATGACCTGACTTCGATGAAGCTTACGGGGCGCTTGCGTTATCATACGGCAGACGAGGAGCTTATCCGGAAGCTGGTTGCGCCGCTTGAGCCGCTGAATCTGGTGCGTCTGCAAAAATACCTGCAAACGGCGAAACGCGAATCGCAACACACGCTGAATCCCAAACTTTTCATCGAATCGCTTTTATTAACCTATTGTCAATTGATGCACGTATAACCATGCCTTTTATAGATTCTCATTGCCATATCAATTTCCACGAGTTGTCAGAAAATATCGGCGACGTGCTGGCTAAAATGCAGCAGAACGATGTGCTGAGCGCCTTATGCGTATCGGTCAATCTGGCCGATTTTCCGCAGGTGCTCAAGCTCGCTGAAGAGTATCCGAATATCTATGCCTCGGTGGGCGTACATCCGGATTACGAAAGTGTTGAAGAACCGTCTGTCGAACATCTGGTTACGCTGGCCTGCCACCCGAAAATTATCGCGATAGGCGAGACGGGACTCGATTATTACCGCCTGAGCGGGGATCTGGATTGGCAGCGTGAACGCTTTCGCAATCACATCCGCGCCTCGCGCATATGCGGCAAGCCGCTGATCATCCATACGCGCAGCGCTGCCGAAGATACGCTGCGCATCATGGCGGAAGAGGGCGCGGCTGAGGCGGGCGGCGTGATGCACTGTTTCACCGAGAACTGGGAGGTGGCGGAAGCCGCGCTGGCGATGGGATTCTATATCTCGTTTTCCGGCATTGTTACCTTCAAGAACGCTTTGCAGATCAAGGATGTTGCGCAGCGCGTACCACTGGATCGCATGCTGATCGAAACAGATGCACCTTATCTCGCACCCGTGCCTTATCGCGGCAAACTCAATCAACCGGCGTATGTGAAACATGTGGCCGAAGAAATCGCCTTGTTGCGCGGTATCAGTGTGGAGCAGGTGGGTTTGAGCACCAGTGAGAACTTTGCACGCTTATTTCGCCTGTAGTGCGCAAAAAATCTTGACAGAAATCCTGAACCCCCTATAATTCGCGCCTCGCAATGCGGGAGTAGCTCAGTTGGTAGAGCGATACCTTGCCAAGGTATAGGTCGAGAGTTCGAGCCTCTTCTCCCGCTCCAGTTTCACCGGAGTTAAGTTTCACGTTTTGCGATGCTCCAATGCGGGAGTAGCTCAGTTGGTAGAGCGATACCTTGCCAAGGTATAGGTCGAGAGTTCGAGCCTCTTCTCCCGCTCCACATTCAAGGGAAAGCATCAGGCTTTCCCTTATTTATTTCAAAGCCTGCTTTGAAGCACGGTGCGTTAGCAAATCGGTTATGCCCCGGATTGCAAATCCGGTTAGCCCAGTTCGACTCTGGGACGCACCTCCACACAAAATACCCGCCCGGGTGGTGAAATTGGTAGACACAACGGACTTAAAATCCGTCGGGGAGCGATCTCCGTACCGGTTCGATTCCGGTCCTGGGCACCATCAATTTTTAGCGTCTTTTGCCGGCTAGCTGTGATTATCCCGAAGGATAATCACAGCTGCTGAGGCCGGTTATTGCCGTTCGTTGTTCAGAACAGTTTATGGTTGATCAGCAAATGGGTGACGATGCTGGCTGCGTAGCCCAGCGCGATCACCGGCGTCCACTTGAGATGGGCGAAAAAGGTGTAGGTGCCGCGTGCCTGGCCCATCAGCGCGACGCCTGCCGCAGAACCCACGGACAACAGAGAACCGCCCACGCCGGCGGTCAGGGTGACCAGCAGCCATTGGCCTATGGACATGTCGGGCTGCATGCTGAGCACGGCGAACATGACGGGGATGTTGTCCACTACGGCGGAAATCAAGCCGAC
>JAQTXO010000361.1 GCA_028688765.1 Acidiphilium sp.
ATGTTGGGATGCGCGGCCCTTGCGGTGCTGGCAAGCCTGTTCCGGCCACGCGCCACCCTCGCGCGGGACTGATTGAACGTGATAAAGGAGCGGTCCATGACCAGCATCATCGGCATCCCCGCCTGCACCAAACTCATCGCCAACCATCACCAGCACGCGACCCCGGCGCGTTACGGCGAGGCTCTGATCCGCGCCGCCGATGCGGTGCCGGTGCTGATCCCGCCCGAGGGCGAGCGGATGCTCGCGGTGCTCGACCGGCTGGACGGGCTTCTGTTCAACGGCAGCCCGAGCAATGTCATGCCGGATCGCTACGGGGTGACCCAGGATGAAACCCCCGATGCGCACGACCCCGACCGCGATGCGACAACGCTGGCGATGATCGAGGCAGCGATTGCGCGCGGCATCCCGGTGTTCGGAATCTGCCGGGGGTTGCAGGAAATCAATGTCGCCCTCGGCGGCACGCTGCACCAGCAGGTCCATAATGTTGCCGGGCGGGCGGATCATCGCGGCGGCGTGGGGACGCGGGCGGAGCAGTACGCCGTGCGCCATGAGGTTCACCTGACCGGGACCATCGCGGAGATATGCGGTGCCCGTACCATCATGGTGAACTCGCTGCATGGCCAGGCGATCGACCGTCTGGCACCGGGGCTGGTGGCCGAGGCGACCGCGCCGGATGGCACGATCGAGGCGGTGCGGGTGGTTGCGGCACGGAATTTCGCGCTCGCGGTGCAATGGCATCCGGAATGGGACGTGCTGGGCGCGCCGGACCGTCAGCGCCTGTTCGCCGCCTTCGGCGCGGCCTGTGCCGCCTACCGGAACCGCACCGCGCAGGCGGCCTGACTTTTTCCGCCGGATCGCTTATATGAAGAGCCTGCCGCGCGCGGCATCATTGCTCAAGGAGCGACATCATGGACATCCAGACCATCGACAGCCAGTATTCCCAGTTGCAGACCCAGGCGCAGGGAACCGTCGAGGAACTCAAGGCCCTGGCGACCAAGCTGCAGACCTCTGCCCAGTCCGGTAATCAGGATGCGCGGGAATGGCTGCTCGACCTGAAGTCGATCGCGCTGGCCATTCAGGCCGAGCAGAATCAGGTCGCCAATCTGTTGCAGGCGCTGCACGGGTTCATGGCCAACCAGCCGCAGCAGATGGGCTCGGTGCCCCAAAGCCAGCAACCCTGGGGCCAGCCGCAACAGCAGGGCTATCCGCCCCAAGGCTACCCGCAGCAGGGCTACCCGCAGCAGCAGCAGGGCGGCATTCTCGGCGGCTTCCTCAATTCCGGCTTCGGTCGCGCCATCACCATGGGCGCCGGATTCGGGATTGGCGACAGTATCATCAACGATATTTTCTGACCGGCCGCTCCGATGAACTGGCTCACCGAATTCGTCCGCCCCCGCGTCCGCACCCTGCTCGGGCGCAAGGAGGCGCCGGATAATCTGTGGCATCAGTGCCCCTCCTGCCAGCAGATGATCTTCCACCGTGAGCTGGAATCGGCCAAAAAAGTCTGCCCGCATTGCGGCCATCACATGCGGGCGACCGCCGCCGAACGCCTGGGCTGGACCTTCGACAACGGGGAATTCACCCGGATCGATCTGCCGAAAGTGCCGGTTGATCCGCTCAAGTTCCAGGACCGCAAGCGCTATTCCGACCGGCTGACGGAATCGCGGAAAAAGACCGGAATGGATGATGCCGTGCTGGTCGCGCATGGCAGCGTCGGCGGCCACAAGGCGGTGGTGGCGGCGATGGATTTCCGCTTCATGGGCGGCTCGATGGGGGCGGCGATGGGCGAAGCACTGGTTGCCGCCGCCCGGCTTGCCGTGCTGCAGAGCGCCGCCCTGATCGTCTACACCGCCTCGGGTGGGGCGCGGATGCAGGAGGGCCCGATCAGCCTGATGCAGATGCCGCGAACCACCATCGCGGTGCAGATGGTCCGCGAGGCCGGGCTACCCTACATCGTGGTGCTGACCGACCCGACCACCGGCGGCGTCACCGCCTCCTTCGCGATGCTGGGCGATGTCCAGATCGCCGAGCCCAATGCGCTGATCGGCTTCGCCGGGGCCCGGGTGATCGAGGAGACCATCCGCGAGAAACTCCCCGAAGGCTTCCAGCGCGCGGAATATCTGCTCGAACACGGCATGATCGACATGGTGACCCCGCGCGGCGAGCTCACCGCCATGCTCGGCCGTCTGCTCGGCCTGCTCAAGGTGGCGCCGATCGAACAACAGGCGGCGTGAGGGCGGCGATGAGCCCGCCCCTCTCGCGGATCGATGCGCGGATCGAACGCCTCCATCATCTCTACCCCCGCCTGATCGATCTGCGGCTCGAACGGCTCGAACGCCTGCTCGCGGCGCTGGGCCATCCCGAACGCAGGCTGCCGCCGTGCATCCATGTCGCGGGGACCAACGGCAAAGGCAGCGTCTGCGCCTTCCTCCGCGCGATTGCCGAGGCCGCGGGGCTGCGCGTGCATGTGTATACCTCGCCGCATCTGGTCCGGTTCAACGAGCGCATCCGCCTGGCCGGCACGCTGGTTTCGGATGACGCGCTGGACGCAGCGCTGGACGAGGTCGAACGGGTGAACGATGCCGCGCCGATCACGGTGTTCGAGGCGATCACCGCCGCCGCCTTCGTGCTGTTCGCCAGCAATCCCGCCGATCTCGCGATCATCGAGGTTGGACTGGGCGGGGCGTTCGATGCCACCAACGTGATCCCCCCGCCGCTGGCCTGCGCGATTACCTCGATCTCGCTCGATCACCGCGAGTTCCTTGGCGACTCCACAACCATCATCGCCCGCGAGAAATCCGGCATCATCAAGCCGGGCACGATTGCGATCACCGGCGCGCAGCCGGGCGAGATCCTCGACGTGATCGCCGGCACCGCCGCCGCCAGCGCGGTTCCCCTCGCCGCGCGCGGACGGGATTGGGACGTAAACCCCACCGCCACCGGCTTCACCTTCCGCGATGCCGCCGGAACGCTGGACCTCCCACCGCCTGCCCTCGGCGGTGCGCATCAGCTCGACAATGCCGGCATCGCGATCGCCGCGCTCCGCGCCACGCCCCTGCCGATCCCGCAATCTGCCTATGCCACGGGCATGCGCACCGCCACATGGCCGGCGCGGATGCAGCGCCTGACCGGCACGCTGGCCGATATCCTGCCGCGCGGCTCCGAACTCTGGCTCGACGGCGCGCATAATCCGGGCGGGGCCGAGGCGATCGCCGCGATGCTCGCCGCGTGGGACGGGCCGACCGATCTGATCGTGGGGATGAAGCAGGCCAAGGATTGCGCCGAATTTCTCCGCATCGTGATCCCCCATGCCGCCAGTATCCATGCGGTCGCGGAACCGGGACAGCATCTGGCGTTGCCGGTCGAGGCGATCATCGACGCCTCGGGCGGCGTCGCCCTGCCCGGGCCGACCGTTGCCGAGTCGCTCGAAACCCTGGCGCGGGCAGGAATTCCACGCCGGGTGCTCATTTGCGGCTCGCTCTATCTTGCCGGGGTGATCCTGGCCCGCCAAGCCGAGCGAGAGGTTGAACCAGCCTGACGGCACGGTGCCGGATCGGCCGGTGCGAACGAACAAGGGGAGAACCGAACGATGCCGGAGACCGCGACAACCCGCACGATGCGCGCATGGGCCGTGACCGAATCGGGCCAGCCCTTGTCCGAAATCGATCTGCCCCGCCCCGAACCGCAAGGAACCGAGGTGCTGATCGAGGTCACCCATTGCGGCGTCTGCCACTCCGACCTGCACATATGGGACGGGTATTACGATCTCGGCAGCGCCGGGCGGTTCGACATCATGCAGCGCGGCATCACCCTGCCGCTCGCGCTTGGCCATGAAATCGTCGGCCGGGTGGCCGCTTTGGGGCCGGATGCGCAGGGTGTGGCGATCGGCGATGTCCGCATCGTCTAT
>JAQTXO010000362.1 GCA_028688765.1 Acidiphilium sp.
GACGTCAATGCGATGTTCGACCAGCTCAAGGCCGGCCTCGCCGGACCGCTGGCCGGGATGGGCACGGCGTTTTCATCCTCGATGTTCGGCCTGTCGGGGGCACTGATCCTGGGCTTCCTCGACCTCACCGCCGGGCAGGCGATGAACCGCTTCTTCAACGAGCTGGAGGAATGGCTCGCCGGGCTGACGCGGGTTTCGAGCGGTGCCCTCTCGCTGGAAAGCGAAGC
This sequence comes from Acidiphilium sp., assembly GCA_028688765.1. Taxonomy (GTDB): domain Bacteria; phylum Pseudomonadota; class Alphaproteobacteria; order Acetobacterales; family Acetobacteraceae; genus Acidiphilium; species Acidiphilium acidophilum. The sequence continues at coordinate 228 of JAQTXO010000362.1, forward strand.
CTCGATGCCTGCCTACGTCCAGGCCCTGCTGGAACAGAGTTCGGAGAATATCGAGGCCTTGCAGCAGGTCCTGCTGCGCAACGAGGAAAGCCGCACCCAGACCGCGCAGGTGACGCAGGCGCTGAGCGAGCGGATGAACACGCTGACCGAGGCGATCCATAATTCGCACCGCATCATGCTGAAAATCGGCGAAGGCCAGGCCGCGCTGGCGCGCTTGGCCGAACAGGGCGATCAGGGCAGCGATGAAATCTCGCGCGCCCATCTGCGGAACATCGAATTGCTGCTCGCGCGCCTGATCGCCGAATCCGAACAGGGCCGGATGCAGGGCATGGCCGACCTGCGGCATGACCTGAAAATCCTGACGCGCACCATCGCGGCCCGGCTCGACGATGTGAGGACCTGAACGATGGCACGCCTGCACCGAAGCCGCGGAAACGGGCTCGATATCTGGCCGGGCTACGTCGACGCGCTCTCAACCCTGCTGATGGTGACGATTTTCGTCCTCCTGGTCTTCGTGCTGGCGGAAGCATTCCTGTCGGTGGCGCTGAGCGGCAGCAACAAGACCATCGCGTCCCTGCGCGGCGAGATCGCCCAGTTATCCAACGTGCTGGCACTGGAAAAATCCAAGACCGCCTCCTTGCAGGACGAACTTGCGAGCATGGCGTCCTTGATGAAGGCAAAGCAGGCGGCCAGTGCGGCGGCGCTTTCCGGGCAGGTCAAGCTGAACTCGCGGGAAGTCGCGACGGTTGCGCTGCTCGATCAGCAGATAGCGGCGCTGCGCCTGCAACTCGCAAGCCTCGCCGCAGCGCTCGACGCCGCCTCGGCCAAGGACAAGGCCGATCACGTCCAGATTGCCGATCTCGGCAAGCAGTTGAACGAGGCCCTGGCGCGCAAGGTGCAGCATCTCCAGCAATATCGCAGCGCGTTTTTCGGCGAATTGCGCAAGGCGCTGGCCGGGGAAAAGAACATCAAGATCGTCGGCGACCGGTTCGTCTTCGAGAGCGACGTGCTGTTCCCCTCCGATTCGGCACAGCTTTCAAGCGCGGGACGCGCCGAGATCGCCGATGTCGCGACCGCCATCGAAAAGATCGCGCCGAAAATCCCGCCCCATCTGAACTGGGTGCTGAGCGTGGGCGGCTATGCCGACAAGGTCGCGATCAACGGCGGCAAATACAAGGACAATTTCGACCTCTCGGCGGCGCGGGCCTTGTCGGTCCTGCATCTTCTGGTGAAGGACGGCGTGCCGAAGAACCGGGTGATCGCGACAGGATACGGCGCCGAGCATCCCATCGCGACGGGGGACACACCGGCGGACCTCGCAAAAAACCGCCGCATCGAATTCCGCCTGACCTCGGCAGACTGAACCCGCCCCCGAAGCCCCGGGGCAAAAACAGCCCCCGGGGTCCGCATGAACTGACACCCGCGCATCGCCCGCGCCGGTCAGGTCGCCCAAATTATCACCCGCCGAAATAGCCCGGCAGGATCTTCTCGGCGGCGGTCTTCGGGTTGTCGGCAAGGAGTTTCGGATCGGTGGTGACAATGATCGTGCCGGCCATCGGGTCGCCGAAGCCATGAACCCCGGGGCGAACCTTGGCGACGGTGCGGCCGCCGGGTTCCTTGGCCAGAATGGCGTGGACCGAGCAATAATAATGCACGATGCCCTGATGCGCGAAGGTGATCGTGTAGGTGTGAACCTTGTGGCCCGGCCCCTTCGTGCCCGCCACGGCCCCATCGAAGCGGGTGCTGGTCTTGCCGGTGGTGGCGCTGTAGCCGATGATGGTATGCGAGCCGGTGTCTTCGTTGACGAAAACGACCGGCTGGCCGGGGCGCACCGCGACCGGATTTTCGAGGAACATGTTGGCCCCGTTCATGTGAACATAGACCGGTTTCGGTGTCGCGGCGCGGGCCGCGAGCGGCAAACCGAGGCTCGCGGCCAGGATCGGGGCGGCAAACAGAGCGGCTTTGGTGAGACGAGGCATGATGGGATCCTTTCGTTAGGGTAATCAGGTGGTTGGCGGGTCGAGTCCGTCATCGACCGCCGGGCCGATCCGCAGGTAGCGGGCGGCGAGGCGGGGCAGCAGAAGCAGGGTCAGCGAGGTCGCGGTCAGCAGGCCGCCGAGGATTACAATAGCCATCGGCCCCTCGATTTCATCCCCCGGCGCGCCATTGGCGATGGCGAGCGGCAGCAGGCCGATCGCGGTGACCGTCGCGGTGATCAGAATGGCCGGCAGCCGGTCCATCGCCCCCCGCCGGGCGGTGGCGGCGGACCAGACGAGGCCGTCGCTCTGGACCAGCCGCCGATAATGGATCAGCAGCAGCAATCCGTTGCGCAGCGACAGGCCGAACACCGTGACCAGCCCGACCATCGCGCCAAGACTGATCGTGCCGCCGAGGAACAGCCAGGTCGCGGCAATACCGCCGGACAGGGCGAAGGGCAGGCCGAGCGCCATGAGAGCGACGCCACGGGCCGATTTCAGGGCGAGCGCCAGCAACCCGGCAATGATCACCAGCGCCATCACGGCATGGATCAGCAGAGAGCGCCGCGCGGCCCCCCCGGCCACGGCGCTGCCGCCATAGGTGACATAGGCATTGCCGGTCAGATGGAGGCCATCGATCCGGCGCCGGATCGCGGCGAGCACGGCGTCGCCATCGCCCGCGCGCGTGTTGACGGTGATGACCTGTTCGGTGCGTCCGGCATCGTGCAGGATGAGGGCAGGGGTGCCGGTCTGGCGGATGCGGGCGATGCGGCCGAGCGGGACGATACGATGATCGACCGCTTCGATCGGCAGGTCCGGCAGTGCCCCCGGGTCGGCCCGGCGCGCGGGCGCAAGCGTGATCACGATCGGCTCGATCAGGCTGCCCTGATAGACCTCGCCGACGCGATCCCCCTCATAGCCGGTGCGGATGGCGGTGAGCACAGCACGCGCGGTGACCCCGTAGCGCAGCATGGCGGCGCGGTTCGGCGTGATGGCGAGTTCCGGCATGTCGGGCGGAGCAGCGACGGCGGCGACGATAATGCCGTGGATCGGGCGGATCGCGTGCAGGATGCGCCCGGTATCGACCGAAATGGCCGCAAGCGTGTCGCCATAGACCGAAATCACCAGCGGGGCGGTGAAGCCGGACAGGGTTTCATGGATGCGCTCGGTCAGGAAGCTGTTGGCCCACCAGCGCACGCCCGGCACGGTATCGATCGCAGCCAGGATCTTGCGTTCCGCCACGGCATTATGCGCATTGCCGCTGCGGCTCAGCGTGATGTCGACTTCGGCCTTGTTGACGTCGGGATGGCCGTTGCCGAGCGTCGCGCGGCCGACATGCTCGACCACATCGGCCACTTCGGGCATCCGGCCCAGAATCGCGGCGACGTGCCGGCCGATCGCGAGCATGGTTTCGATCGAGGTGCCGGGCGCGGCGAGATAATGGGCGATCATGTCCTGCTCGCGGAATTGCGGCAGGAACCGGGTGCGCACCAGCGGCAGCGAGGCCCCCATGCCGATCACGAACACGAGGGCGATCAGCGCGAGCAGGCCCCCGCGACGGGCGGAGATATCGAGCACGCTTCCATAGGCGCTGCGGGCGGTCGGCATCGGCACATGGGCGGCCCCGCCGGTGCGCCGCGCCAGCAACAGGCCCGCCAGTGCCGGGGTCAGCGGGAGGGCAACGACCAGCGAGGCGATGATGG
>JAQTXO010000363.1 GCA_028688765.1 Acidiphilium sp.
ACCGCCGACCGGCTGTTTCACGGCAACGATGGCCTGAGCGCGTTCGAAGCCCGCCGCACCATCGCCCCGGTGCTCGACCCCGCCGATGACGGGGAGCTATTCCTCGAATACCGCGAATCCGAAATGGTCAGCCTCGATGACGGGCGGATCCGCAACGCGAGTTTCGACAACCGGCGCGGCTTCGGCCTGCGCTCGGTCACCGGCGAAGCCGCGATCTATGCCCATGCCGGCGAAATCACCGATGCCGCCCTGGCCCGCGCCGTCGCGACCTTGCAGGACGCGCGACCCGATGAAGCAGGCGTCGTCGCCATGACGCCGCCGAAAGCCGGCCCGGCCCTCTACACCGCCCTCAACCCGCTTGCCGAAATGCCCTTCGCCGCCCGCGCCGCCATGCTCGGCGAAATCGACGCCTATGCCCGCGGCAAGGACAGCCGGGTGGTGCAGGTCATGGCGAGCCTGTTCGGCGAATGGCAGGTGGTCGAAATCCTCCGCGCCGATGGCGTCCGCGTCGCCGACGTCCGGCCCCTCGTGGTGCTCCACGTTTCGGTCGTGATGGAACAGGATGGCCGGCGCGAATCCGGCGGTCACGGTGCCGGCGGCCGCGAGAGCTACGCCACCGTCACCGCCCCCGATTTCTGGCGCGCCGCCGTCGATGAATCGATCCGCAAAGCCGCCCTCAACCTCGAAAGCATCGCCGCCCCCGCCGGTGAAATGCCCGTCGTCCTCGGCGCCGGCTGGCCCGGCATCCTGCTGCACGAAGCGATCGGCCACGGCCTCGAAGGCGATTTCAACCGCAAGAAAACCTCCGCCTTCGCCGGGCTGATGGGCAAAAGAGTCGGCTCCAAAGGCGTCACCGTGGTCGATGACGGCACTCTGCCCAACCGGCGCGGCTCCCTCACCGTCGATGACGAAGGCACCCCCACCAACCGCACCGTCCTGATCGAGGACGGCATCCTCACCGGCTACATCCAGGACCGCCAGAACGCCCGCCTGATGGGCATGACCCCCACCGGCAACGGCCGCCGCCAATCCTACGCCCACCTGCCGATGCCGCGCATGACCAACACCATCATGCTCGCCGGCGACGCCACCCGCGACGACATGATCCGCTCGGTCAAGCGCGGCCTCTACGCGGCGAATTTCGGCGGCGGTCAGGTCGATATCACCTCCGGCAAATTCGTCTTCTCCGCCTCCGAAGCCTACATGATCGAAGACGGCAAAATCGGCGCCCCGGTCAAGGGTGCCACCATCATCGGCAACGGCCCCGACGCCCTCACCAAAGTCGATATGATCGGCAGCGACCTCGAACTCGACGCCGGCATCGGAACCTGCGGAAAAAACGGCCAGGGCGTCCCGGTCGGCGTCGGACAGCCGACGATCAAGATTTCCGGGCTGACGATCGGCGGAACGGCGGCTTAGGACGGTAAAAGGCAAGGGCCTCCTTTTGTAAAAAGGAAGCCGAACAACCTGTCGCGCGATTTGATCGATCGGCTCAGAACACCGTCTTTCCGGATTCCACCACAAGAGACGAGGTGCAGCCGTGCCGATGGCGCGCTAAACCCCGATCTGGTTCCGGCGGAGGCAGGCGTGGACGAGATCAGATGGGTGCAGGTGCAAACGCGGGATAGCGCGGCGGACGGCATGTTCTGGTATTCGGTCGCCACCACCGGTGTCTATTGCCGCCCGTCCTGCCCCTCGCGCCCGGCGCGGCGCGAACATGTCGCCTTTCACATGAGCGTGGCGGCTGCGGAAGCAGCGGGGTTTCGGGCATGTCTGAGGTGCAACCCCGCCGGCACCCCACCGGCTACGGCGAATGTCGCGCTCGTCGCTGCGGCGTGCCGCACCATCGAGCGGGCGGAAACACCGCCGTCATTGGCGGTTCTGGCGGCAGAGGCGAAGTTGAGTTCCACCTATTTCCACCGCGTCTTCTCCAGCATCGTTGGAATTACCCCGAAAGCCTATATCGATGCGCAGCGTGCCGCCCGGGTGCGAGCCGCGTTGGACGAAGGCTGCGGCGTGACCGAGGCCATCTACCGCGCGGGCTTCAACTCCGGCAGCCGGTTCTACGCAAAATCAACCGCTGCCCTGGGGATGACGCCATCGCGCTTCCGTGCGCGCGGTGCGCAGGAAACCCTTCGTTTCGCGGTGGCCGATTGCGCCCTTGGCTCGGTTCTGGTCGCAGCGAGTGCAGTCGGCGTTGCCGCGATCCTGCTCGGCGACGATCCTGAGGCGCTCGTGCGCGATCTGCAGCAGCGATTCGCTCAGGCCGAGTTGATCGGGGGCGATCCCGGGTTCGAAGCCATGGTCGCGAAGGTGATCGGATTGATCGCGGCTCCGGCGCAAAGGCACGACCTGCCACTCGACATCAGAGGAACCGCCTTTCAACACGCCGTCTGGCAGGCATTACAGCGGATTCCGCCCGGACAGACCGCAACCTATGCCGACATTGCCGCCGCAGTCGGTCGTCCCCGCGCAATACGGGCGGTGGCAGGGGCCTGCGCCGCAAATCCGCTGGCCGTCGCCGTTCCGTGCCATCGTGTCATCAGGCAGGACGGAACAATGTCCGGCTACCGCTGGGGCGTCGAGCGCAAACGGCGTTTACTCACCCGTGAAGCCGAAACCAAAGCCTGATCGGCCTTTCCGCTCAGCGCAGCGTACGATCGGGAGCGATCAGCCGAATTTTCGTGACCGGCGGTGCTGCGGCGACTTCGGTGCTCCCGGCATTATGGGCATAGATCATACCGGCACCGGGATGCTGATCGTAAATGAAGCCGTACGTCGGATAGGTCGCGCCGAACTGTCCACCGCCGATGGACACCTGCACTTCGGACCAGTTATTATTCGGCGAAACATCGATCACCGGCACATTGCGGGTGACCGAGTCCGGCACCCAGTTGGCCTGATCGACCAGGATCTCGCGGCTGTTGATGACACGGCTGACCACCGCGACATGCCCAAGCGGAATTCGCGAACTCGAACGGAAATTGAGCACGGCGCCTGGTTCGGGCCGCTCACCACGCTGATAGCGCCCGGCCGCCTCCGCCCACCAGAGAAACGCATCGCCGGTCAGGTCGATATGCGAAACATCGCGCGCGTAAGGCACGCACCAGAGGTAATCGGCCCGCCGGATGAAGCGGTGAGGAACGTAATGATGCTCGATATAACCGTGCCGATAGTCCGGACGACGCACCGCGATCCGCCGGTACACCGCATGGGTCTCGACCGGCCGATGAAAAATCTCATGCCGAACCGCGACATGACGAACCGGCACATGATGAACCGCGCGATGAACGATCGGTGCCCGGTGAATGGCCCGATGGGCGGTTAACGCCCGGTCATGATAAACGACCTTATGAGCAGGTGCAGCATGGCGCAGGGTGGGATGCAGTTTCCGATGCGGCGTGGATGCATGGCTGATCTGTGAAAAACCTAAAACGGCGGTGAGGCATCCCAAAATCTGGACAGTTATCTTGGTTTTTTTACCGCTCAACCGCATGTCTCGTTCACCTTCAAATCCGCCGACACCAAGTTCATACGCAGCAAAACATAAATTAAACAACCACCTACCCCGTAACGTTCCGGCTTCGCTTCACTAAACCAACTCACTTAGTGAAGCGTGAAATACAACCGAAGCCATCGCGTTTGTGCATTACCGATACGGGGGCAATGCAGGACTTGCAACCCTTGGATTTGGCAAAAATGTCACGAAACAGAAAATTTTTCGCCGGCACCCAAGCGCCGGCATCGTTTTATGATCAATTTCCTAAAACTTCATTAAGGAAACCAAACATAAGCCGCCGATAAACTATCCCTCTCGTAATGAGCGGACGGAGGCCGATTCGCCCGACCAGGGACCGGAATCCGGTCC
>JAQTXO010000364.1 GCA_028688765.1 Acidiphilium sp.
CGCCGACCGCGCCGATCTGGTCGAGGAGGGCGAACATGTCCTGCTCCGCCGCACCATCGCCGCGCGCCCCGCCGCCGATGTCATCCTGACCGATCTCGCCCGCGCGCTGGCCGCCTTCCCCTGGCCGAAATCGATGCGCTGGGGCCAGAGCGGCGGCTTCACCTGGGTGCGCCCCCTGCGCCGCATCGTCTGCCTGCTCGATGGCGCGGTGGTACCGATCGCGCTGGGGCCGGTCGTCGCGTCCGATCTGTCCGAGGGACATCGGTTTCTGGCACCGGGAACGTTTCACGTTACGAGTAAAGACCAATGGGAAACCGAGTTGGCGAGCCGATACGTGGCAGCGGATGCCGTTGTGCGTCGGGCAATCATTGAAAAAGGACTTCGCTCCGAAGCAACGAAACGCGGGCTGGTCATAGTCACACATGATGATCTGCTCGATGAGATTTGTGGGTTGGTCGAATGTCCTGTGCCCCTAATTGGGCGGATTGAGCATCGCTTCATGGCGTTGCCGCCCGAAGTGCGCGAACTATCCATGAGAGTAAACCAGCGTTTCTTTTCCACACGAGACGCGGCAGGTTATCCGGCACCGTATTTTGCGTTCGTGGCCAATATTGAGGCGAGCGATGGCGGTGCTGTGATCATCGCTGGCAACGAGCGCGTCTTGCGTGCAAGGCTCGCTGACGCCGAGCATTTCTGGACGCTGGACCGACGACATCCCCTTGCGAGTTATCTGCCAAAGTTAAAAGCGGTCATATTTCATGCGAAGCTTGGGACGCAGTTTGAGCGCGCTGAGCGAATCGAGAAGGTGGCCAGCGAAATAGCTCGGAGGCTTGGTGCCAGTCTTGAGGAGTCAGAACAGGCAGCTAGGGCCGGGCTGCTTTGCAAAGCAGACTTGGTAACCGGCATGGTTGCCGAGTTTCCCGAGTTGCAGGGCGTTATGGGTAGTTACTACGCAGATGATGCCGTGGTCGGGGCGGCAATTCGGACGCATTATCAACCCAAAGGACCAATGGATGATGTGCCGTTAGGCACTGTCGCTTGCGCCGTGGCTCTGGCAGATAAAATTGATACGTTGCAGCAATTTTTCCGAATTGGCGAGAAACCCACCGGGTCTGGTGATCCATTTGCATTGCGTCGTGCGGCGCTTGGGGTAAACAGGATTATTCTAGAGAATAAGCTTCACCTAAATTTATTTTCACTGTTAGGCAAAGACGTATTTGACTTCCTCGTTGAACGGTTGCGCGTAAAACTGCGTGCGGAGGGTAAGCGGTTTGATGTTTTAAACGCCGTGCTTTCAACAGCTGCGGACGACGATTTATTCAGGATACAGCAGCGGGTCGACGCGCTCGGAGATTTCATCGTGACGGACGATGGAGCCAATCTCCTCGTCGCTTATCGGCGGAGCGTTAACATTTTGCAGATTGAAGAGGCGAAGGACGGGCCGCATGAAGGCAATGTATCCGATGCACTACTTAACCAGACTGTTGACCTAAATCTTCATCTAACCACTACGCGCATCGAAATGATGATTGAGTCGGATCTTGCAAAAGAAGACTTTACCGCAGCCATGATCCATTTGGCTGTACTTCGACCGCCTGTCGACGAATTCTTCAACTCAGCAACAGTCAACGCCGAAGACCCCGTTCTTCGCCGCAACCGCCTCCGCCTGCTCGCCAAACTCCGCGATGTGATGCATCGCGTCGCCGATTTCTCGAAACTTGAAGGGTAACCCCGCCATGAGCAAATACGTCTACAGCTTCGGCCCCGGCGCCAGCGATGGCAGCGCCGCGCTCAAAAACCTGCTCGGCGGCAAAGGGGCCAACCTCGCGGAAATGGCCAGCATCGGCCTGCCGGTCCCCCCCGGCTTCACCATCACCACCGAAGTCTGCACCGAATTCTACGATAACGACCGCCAGTATCCGCAGGCACTGCGCGGAGAGGTCGCCGCCGCCCTCGCCAAGGTCGAAGCCGAAGTCGACCGCAAATTCGGTGACCCGGCCAAGCCCCTGCTGGTCTCGGTCCGCTCCGGCGCCCGCGTCTCGATGCCCGGCATGATGGACACGGTGCTGAACCTCGGCCTCAACGATGCCACGGTCGAGGGCCTCGCCACCGAATCGGGCGATGCCCGCTTCGCCTGGGATTCCTACCGCCGCTTCATCCAGATGTACGGCTCGGTCGTCCTCGGCGTCGCCCATCACCGCTTCGAGGAAATCATCGAGACCACCAAGATGGACGCCGGCACCATCGAGGACACCCAGCTCACCGCCGAGGACTGGAAACAGGTCGTCGCCGCCTATCAGGACGTCGTCGCCCACGAAACCGGCAAACCCTTCCCGCAGGACCCGCACGACCAGATGTGGGGCGCGATCGGCGCCGTGTTCGGCTCCTGGATGAACCAGCGCGCCATCACCTACCGCCGCCTGCACGAAATCCCGGCAAGCTGGGGCACCGCCGTCAACGTCCAGGCCATGGTGTTCGGCAACATGGGCGACGATTGCGCCACCGGCGTCTGCTTCACCCGCGACCCCTCGACCGGCCTCAACGAATTCTACGGCGAATACCTCCCCAATGCCCAGGGCGAAGACGTCGTCGCCGGCATCCGCACCCCGCGACCGCTCTCCAAATCCTACGCCAAACCGGGCGAAATCAGCATGGAGGAGGCGCTGCCCGAAGCCTATGCCGAGCTTGCCCGCGTCCGCGACGTGCTGGAACGCCACTACCACGACATGCAGGACATCGAGTTCACCATCCAGCGCAACAAACTCTATATGTTGCAAACCCGCAACGGCAAACGCACCGCCAATGCCAGCGTCCGCATCGCGGTCGAAATGGCCGAATCCGGCCTGATCGACCAGCGCGAGGCGGTCATGCGGGTCAACCCCCAATCGCTCGACCAGTTGCTCCACCCCACGCTCGACCCCAAGGCCGCCCGCACCCTGCTCGCCCGTGGCCTGCCCGCCTCGCCGGGCGCCGCATCCGGCCTCGTGGTGTTCTCCGCCGATGAAGCCGAAATGCGCGCCCAGAAAGGCGAGGCCGTCATTCTGGTGCGGATCGAAACCAGCCCGGAAGACATCCACGGCATGCACGCCGCCCGCGGCATCCTCACCACCCGCGGCGGCATGACCAGCCACGCCGCCGTGGTCGCGCGCGGCATGGGACGCCCCTGCGTCGCCGGTGCCGGCGGCATCCGTGTCGATTACGGGGCCAAAACCCTCAGCGCCGGCGGCGTCACCGTCCGCGCGGGCGAAACCATCACCCTCGATGGCGCGACCGGCGAGATTTTCGCGGGCTTCGTCCCCATGATCGAACCGGCCCTGTCCGGCGATTTCGCGAAACTGATGGACTGGGCGGACCAGAACCGCCGCCTCGGCGTCCGCGCCAACGCCGAAACCCCGCTCGATGCCGAAACCGCCCGCAAATTCGGTGCCGAAGGCATCGGCCTCTCGCGCACCGAGCACATGTTCTTCGACCCCGAGCGGATCGGCGCGGTCCGCCAGATGATCATGGCGAACGACGAGGCGGGCCGCCGCACCGCGCTCGCCAAACTCCTGCCCTATCAGCGTCAGGATTTCATCGAGCTCTTCCGCATCATGGCCGGCCTGCCGGTCACCATCCGCCTGCTCGACCCGCCGCTCCACGAATTTCTCCCCCACGCCGAGGAGGAACTCGAAGAGGTCGCCGAGGCCCTCGGCGTCGGCATCGAAGCCATGCGCCAGCGCGCCGGCGAACTCGCCGAAGCCAACCCCATGCTCGGCCATCGCGGCTGCCGCCTCGGCATCTCCTTCCCCGAAATCTACGAAAAGCAGGCCCGCGCGATCTTCGAGGCCGCGCTCGACGTCGCGCGCGAAACCGGTGCCGCCCCGGT
>JAQTXO010000365.1 GCA_028688765.1 Acidiphilium sp.
AAGACGGCTTTTTCGTCGTCGGTCAGGAAGTCGAGGTGTTGGACCGAGCCTTTGGTGACGGTGATGTTGGACCAGGTGGCGTCATCGTCGCGGCCTTTGGAGGCCAGGAGTTGCTGGAGGTGGCGGTTGCGGACGGAGAAGCTGCCGGAGAGGGTTTTTTGGAGGAAGACGTTGGCGGCGATGGGTTCGATGCCGGGGCTGGAGTTGCCGGCGATGATGGAGATGGAGGCGGTGGGGGCGATCGCCATTTTATTGGAGAAGCGTTCCATGAGGCCGTAATCGGCGGCGTCGGGGCAGGGGCCGCGTTCCTTGGCGAGGGTTTTCGATGCGAGGTCGGCGCCGGTGCGGATGTGTTTGAAGATTTTGATGTTCCAGGCTTTTGCCATCGCGGATTCGAAGGGGATGTTGAGGGCCTGGAGGAAGGAGTGGAAGCCCATGACGCCGAGGCCGACCGAGCGTTCGCGCATGGCGGCGTATTTGGCGCGGGCCATGCTGTCCGGGGCGTGGGTGATGAAATCCTGCAGCACATTGTCGAGGAAGCGCATGACGTCCTCGATGAACTGGGGGTTTTCGTGCCATTCGAGCCAGGTTTCGAGGTTGATCGAGGACAGGCAGCAGACGGCGGTGCGTTGCTGGCCGTGCTGGTCGAGCCCGGTGGGGAGGGTGATTTCGGCGCAGAGATTGGAGGTTTTGACTTCGAGACCCGCGAGTTTGTGGTGTTCGGGGCGGGCGTTGTTCACGTGATCGGAGAAGATGATGTAGGGCTCGCCGGTTTCGATGCGGGCGGTGAGGATGCGGACCCAGAGGGCGCGGGCGGAGATGTGGCGGACGTGGGCGCCGTCCTTCGGGGAGGTGAGGGACCATTTGTCGTCGGCTTCGACGGCGCGCATGAAAGCGTCCGAGATCAGGATGCCGTGATGGAGGTTGAGGGCCTTGCGGTTGGGATCGCCGCCGGTGGGGCGGCGGATTTCGATGAATTCCTCGATTTCCGGGTGGGAGATCGGCAGGTAAACCGCTGCCGAGCCCCGGCGGAGCGAACCCTGGCTGATAGCGAGGGTGAGGCTGTCCATCACGCGGATGAAGGGGACGACGCCGGAGGTTTTGCCGTTCTGGCCGACTTTTTCGCCGATCGAGCGGAGATTGCCCCAATAGGAGCCGATGCCGCCGCCCTTGGAGGCGAGCCAGACGTTTTCGTTCCAGAGATCGACGATGCCTTCCAGACTGTCCGAGGCTTCGTTGAGGAAGCAGGAGATCGGCAGGCCGCGCGAGGTGCCGCCGTTGGACAGAACGGGGGTGGCGGGCATGAACCAGAGCTTGCTGATGTAGTCGTAGAGGCGCTGGGCGTGGGCCTGATCGTCGCCATAATAGGAGGCGACGCGGGCGAAGAGGTCCTGATAGGATTCGCCGGGCATCAGATAACGATCGTCGAGCGTGGCGCGGCCGAAATCGGTCAGGAGAGCATCGCGCGAACGATCCACCTTGATCTGGTGGCCGCCTTGCAGCTGAATATCGGTTTCGAGCAGCGTGGGCTCAAGCAGAGCCTGGTCGGCACGGGACATGGCGTTCATTGCAGCGGAGACTCCAATCGGTTCGGCAGGGGGGCATAACAACATATTGGGAGGGCATCGCGCAATCGCTACCAGATCAAGTTTTGCGAGAAAAATAACTTGCGTCGAGTCGGGGTTTATGGGCGGTTAATGTTCGTTGTTTGTTCTTGTAGGGGGAGTGGGGGCGGACGGCAAGGGGGGGCGTGGGCTGGGGAAGGCGAGGTAAGGGGAGGTCAGGGAAGGACTTCTTTTTTGGTAAAAAAGAAGCAAAAAACTTTTTTTAATCGGGGGTGGTGTGGGGCTATGGGGTCGCCGGGCGGTCGGGGGAGATTGATGTGGGCGATTTATTTCGTCTGCCGTAGGGCTGATCGGGGAGATTTCAAAAATTTTGGCTTCGGACACGGGGCGGGTTCTTTTGTTCAAAAAAGAACGGCTTGCTTGACTTGTTTTATTGGTGATTAGAGAGTGATGAGCTTCGCAAGGGCTCTGCCCATCCTACAACTGATCCTCTTCAACGCCCGTGGCCCAAAGTCCAAGAAATTTTTGGTTCTTTTTTATAAAAAAGAACAGCTTCCTTGACTTGTTTTGTTGGTGATTAGAGAGCGATGGGCTTCGCAAGGGCTCTGCCCATCCTACGACTGATCATCTTCAACGCCCGTGGCCCAAAGTCCAAAAAATTTTTTGGTTCTTTTTTATAAAAAGAACGGCTTGATTGACTTGTTTTGTTGGTGATTAGAGAGTGATGGGCTTCGCAAGGGCTCTGCCCATCCTACGACTGATCCTCTTCAACGCCCGTGGCCCAAAGTCCAAAAAATTTTTTGGTTCTTTTTTATAAAAAAGAACAGCTTGCTTGACTTGTTTTGTTGGTGATTAGAGAGCGATGGGCTTCGCAAGGGCTCTGCCCATCCTACGACGGGAACGTGATGGGCTTCGCGAGGGCTCTGCCCATCCTACGACTTGCTTACTTCATATCCGAACAGAACTTCTGAATCCGCGTGCATGCCTCGCGGAGGGCTTCGGTGCTGGTTGCGTAGCTGACGCGGAAGTAGCCGGGGTAGATGAAGGCGGAGCCGTGGACGGTGGCGACGCCGTGTTCGTCGAGCAAGGCGGTGACGAAGGTTTCGTCGTCGGTGATTTTGGTGCCGGCGGCGGTGGTTTTGCCGAGGCAGCCGTGGATCGAGGGGAAGACGTAGAAAGCGCCTTCGGGGGTGGCGCAGGTGAGGCCGGGGGCGTCGTTGAGCATGGCGACGACGAGGTCGCGGCGGTCGCGGTAGGTGTTGCGCATGATTTCGATGTCGTCTTCCGGGCCGTTGAGGGCGGCGACGGCGGCGGCCTGGGAGATCGAGGAGGTGTTGGAGGTGGACTGGCTTTGCAGTTTGTCCATTGCCTTGATCAGGGCGAGGGGGGCGCCGGCGAAGCCGATGCGCCAGCCGGTCATGGCGTAGGCTTTCGAGCAGCCGTTCATGGTGACGGTGCGGTCGCGCAGGGCGGGTTCGACTTCGACGATGGTGGCGGGCTTGAAGCCGTCATAGGTGAGTTTTTCGTAGATGTCGTCGGTGAAGACCCAGACGTGGGGGTGGCGGAGGAGGACGTCGCAGATCGGGCGGAGGTCTTCGGCGGAATAGGCGGCCCCGGTGGGGTTGGAGGGGGAGTTGAGGATCAGCCATTTGGTGTTCGGGGTGATGGCGGCTTCGAGGTCTTCGGCGCGGAGTTTGAAGCCGTGGTTCTGGCTGCAGGGGACGAAGACGGGCTTGCCTTCGGCGAGTTGCACGATGTCGGGGTAGGAGACCCAGCAGGGGGTGGGGATGATGGCTTCGTCGCCGGACTGGATGGTGGCGAGCATGGCGTTGAAGATGACTTGTTTGCCGCCGGTGGAGACGATGACTTCCTCGGGTTTGTAGTCGATCCCGGAGTCGCGTTTGAATTTGGCGGCGACGGCGCGGCGGAGGGCGATGGTGCCTGCGACGTCGGTGGATTTGGTGTCGCCGGCTTCGATGGCGGCGATGGCGGCCTGTTTGATATGGGCGGGGGTGTCGAAATCGGGTTCGCCGGCGGAGAGGCTGATGATGTCGCGGCCGGCGGCCTTGAGCTGACGCGCCTTGGTGCTGATGGCGATGGTCTGGCTCGGGCTGATGCGGTTGAGACGGGCGGCGATCAATTCCATGGCGGTTCTCCCTGAAGGCAAGGGGATTTAGCGGGTTATCGGCGCGGTGAATATGGCCGATTTGCAACATCGGGGTTGCGGGTCTTGCCGAGCGGGCGGCAAACCAATATCAGTTCGGCACGGATTGGGGGGTAGCCCAGTGGTAAGGCAG
>JAQTXO010000366.1 GCA_028688765.1 Acidiphilium sp.
ATATCGCGCCCGATGCCGGTTTTCGGAAACCAAGCCTCTGTGAGATCACGCGATTGCGTCCGGCAATGCCGTCCGGCAGTGCCTCAGCGCCGGGCGGGGCGGATGATCTGGTCGGCTTCCAGCGCCGCGATCTCGGCCTCGCTATAACCGTGCCCGGTCAGGATTTCCGCCTGATGCTGGGCAAATCGCGGCGGCGCACTGCGCGGCCCGCCCGGCGTGCGGGAAAACTTGATCGGCGTGCCGAGGGTTCTGACCCCATCGAGGTCCGCGACCATCGCGCGATGCCGCGCATGGGCCGAATTCAGTGCGGCATCGACCGGCTGAACCGCACCCGCCGGCACCCCGGCCTCGATCAGCCGGATCGCGAGTTTCGCACCATCATGCCCAACAAGAGCGTCCGTAAGCGCCGCCTTCATCGCGCCCCGATGGGCGAGCCGGTCGGCATTGGTCGCGAAATCCGGGTGGGCCGCAATATCCGGCCGGTCGAGCAGGGCGCAGAGCTTGCGAAACTGCCCGTCATTGCCACCCGCGATGAAAATGTCGCAGGTCGCGGTCGGAAAGGTCTCGTAGGGCGCGATATTGGGGTGGGCATTGCCGGTCGCCGCAGGCCGCCTGCCCGACAGCAGATAATTGGCGGCGGCGGGGTGAAGCAACGCAAGGGCGGTGTCATGCAGCGTCATGTCGATGAACTGGCCCCGCCCGGAGCGCGTCCGTTCATGAACCGCCATCATGATCCCGAGCGCGGCATAAAGCCCGGTGCCAAGATCCACAATCGGCGTCCCCATGCGCACCGGGCCCGCGCCGGGCAAGCCATTGATGGTCATCAGCCCGGTCATCGCCTGAACCACGGCATCATAGCCCGGCAGCCCGCCGAGCGGCCCATCCGCACCGAAGCCGGAAATCCGGCAATGGATCAGCCGGGGAAACCGCGCCCTCAGCGCCTCGAAGCCGATCCCCCATTTCTCCAGACTGCCCGGTTTGAAATTCTCGACCAGCGCATCCGCCCCGTCGAGCAGCCGCAGCAGAACCGCCCGGCCTTCCGGACGGGCAAGGTCGAGGGTCATCGCCCGCTTGTTGCGATTGGCGCCCAGAAAATAGCTCGCATCGCTGGTGCCGTCCTCGCGGGTCAGAAATGGCGGCCCCCAGTCGCGCACCTCATCGCCCTGCGGCGGTTCCACCTTGATGACATCTGCCCCATGATCGGCAAGGATCATGGTGCAGTAGGGGCCACCGAGGACGCGGGTGAGATCGATGATTTTCAGGCCGTCGAGGGCGCGTGGCGACATGGCGGGTTTCCTGGCCGCGATGGACGAGCGGCGCAAGGTCCGCTCTACTGGGATGCGTTTGGATCGACAAGGAGTGTGGGGACATGGATCTGGGATTGCGGGGAAAGCGGGCGATCGTGTGTGCCGCGAGCAAGGGGCTGGGCCGCGCCAGCGCCCTCGCTTTGGCGCGCGAAGGGGTCGAACTCACCATCACCGCGCGGGGCGAGGCGGCGCTCGCCGAAACCGCGGCGATGATCGCGGCGGCGACCGGGGTGAAGGTATCGATCGCGGTGGGCGACATCACCACCGAGGCGGGACGATCCGCAGCGCTCGGCCTCTGCCCCGATCCCGATATCCTGATCACCAACGCGGGCGGCCCGCCGGCGGGGGATTTCCGCAATTTCTCCGATGCCGACTGGCAGGCGGCCCTGCAGGCCAACATGCTGACCCCGATCGCGCTGATCCGTGCGACGATCGATGGCATGATCGCGCGGAAATTCGGGCGGATCGTCAACATCACCTCGGCGGCGGTCAAAACCCCGATCCCGATGCTGGGACTATCGAACGGAGCCCGTGCCGGATTGACCGGCTTCGTCGCGGGCCTCGCGCGGCAGGTCGCGAAGCACAACGTCACGATCAACAACATCCTGCCCGGCCCGTTCCTGACCGATCGCCTGCGCGACAACGCTGCCACCGCAGCCAGGGCGGCGGGGCGGAGCGCGGATGAGGAAATCGCGCTCCGGGCGAAAGCGAACCCGACCGGCCGGGTCGGCACGCCGGAGGAATTCGGCGATGCCTGCGCCTTTCTCTGCGCCGCGCAATCGGGGTTCATCGTCGGGCAGAACCTCCTGCTCGATGGCGGCGCCTCCAACGCCGCCTTCGGCTGATCGATGACATTTCCGATATCGGACCATTACGACGGCACCCATTTCTTCAATCCCGAAGGCGCGCGCCGCAAGGTCCGCCGGTTCTCCGTCCTGCGCTGGGCAACCCGGCGCGAGGGACGGGCGAAATGGCCGGATCGGGTCGAAAACACCGCCCATCCGCCCCCCGCAGGCGATGTGGCCGAAGGGACGCTCGCGCTCACCTTCATCGGTCATTCGAGTTTCCTGCTCCGGCTGGCGGGGCTGACCCTGCTGACCGATCCGGTATTTTCCGAGCGCTGCTCGCCGGTGTCCTTCGCCGGGCCGAAGCGGGTGCGGCCACCCGGCCAGCCCCTCGCGGCCCTGCCGAAGCCGGATGCGATCCTGCTGTCGCATAATCATTACGATCACTGCGATATCCCGAGCCTGCAGGCCCTGCGGGCGCGGTTCGGGCCGATCCCGGTTTTCGCACCGCTGGGCAACCGGGCATTCCTCGAAGGCAAAGGGCTGGGCCCGGTCACCGAGCTGGACTGGTGGCAGGCGGCAGCGTTCCGGGACGCACGGATCACCCTGACACCCGCGCGGCATTTCGCGGCGCGCAGCCTGCGCGACCGCAACCTCACTCTGTGGGGCGGATTCGTGGTCGATCATCGGGGCGCGAAACTCTATGTCGCAGGCGATACCGGCTATACCGGCTATTTCCGCGCGATCCGCGAGCGGCTGGGCGCTCCGGATTTCGGCCTGCTCCCGATCGGCGCCTACGAGCCGCGCTGGTTCATGGGCAATGTCCACATGAACCCGGCGGATGCGGTGCGCGCCTTCGACGAACTCGGGCTGCGCCAGGCGGTCGGCAAACATTTCGGCACGTTCCAACTGACCGACGAGGCGATCGACGCGCCCTTGCACGATCTCGCGGCGGCGCGGATCGCGGCGGGGATCGAGCCGGCCCGCTTCACCACGCTCGATTTCGGCGAAACCCGGGTATTCGACCTCAGGCGAGAGTGAGCGCGGCGGCGCAGTCGAGCAACGCCAGATCGCTGCCGGGCGCCGCGATCAACGACAGCCCCACCGGCGCGCCATCGACCTTCGCGACCGGAATGGTGAGCTCCGGCAGTCCGGCGAAGGCGGTGATGATACCGGCGCGCAAGGTGCGGGTGCGGATGGTATCGAGCGCCGGCTGATCCTCGGTGCGCAGCGGGGCAGGGCAGGGCGAGGTCGGCATCACCAGGATCGCCCCGCCGCCAAGCACCGCGTGCATCCGGGCGGTGAAGGCGCGGCGGAGGATCAGCCCGGCTTCGGCGGCTTCGGCGGTGGCGGGCTTCACTCCGGCGAACCGGGCGGCGATCAACGGGTCCCGGCTCGGGTGAAGCTCGATGAAGCCGCCCAGCGTGGTCCAGGTTTCCCGGTCGCGCACCGCGAGCTGGGCAGCGAGCAGGCGATCGAGGCCTTCGGGAACCGGATCGATCTCCCCCAGCGGCCCCAGCCGGTCGAGCGCCGGTTGCAGGGCGGCGATAACTGCCCGATCGGCGTTTGCGAAGGCCGGAGCGATCTTGAGGAAAATGCCCGGCAGCGAACGCGCGGGGGGCAGGAGGCAGGCACCGACCCGGCGCATGGTGTCGGCATCGCGGGCGAACCAGCCGGGAACATCGAAACTTGGTGACAAGGCAGCGGCCCCGGCGAGGCTGATGATGCCGTGGGTCGGGCGCAATCCGTAAAGCCCGCAATAGCTCGCCG
>JAQTXO010000367.1 GCA_028688765.1 Acidiphilium sp.
GTCTGGTCAGATTAGGCCTCCGTATGCATGAGGGGTGGCCGACATGTAAGAGGGTCCGAAAATGTGGGGGACCGTTCATTTTTCCGTGCCTATCCGGTTAAACCAGACACCTACTAAATCTGGGCCGTGTTAGCGGTCGCAGCGAAAATCAGCCACAACTACCTGTAGGGGGTGTCTGGGTTAACCGGATAGGCACGCATTTTTCCTTGAGACCACCGCGCCCTAAGCTGTGATAATCACCTTGAGTGCGTGGGTTTCCGCTGCACGGCTAAAAGTGTCATAAGCGTCCAGTATCTGGGCAAGCTTGAAGTGGTGAGTAATCAGGCGTGTCGGATCGATTTTTCCGGACTGTACCGTCCTGAGCAGCATCGGCGTGGTCGCGGTGTCGACCAACCTCGTCGTAATAGCAACATTATGAGACCAAAGCCGTTCGAGGTGAAGGTCAACTTTCTGCCCATGCACTCCGATATTGGCGATGATGCCACCAGGTCCGACGAGTTCTTGGCAGAGTGAGCCTGAGCATGCAAAGCGATGGGTTTTCGGCGGTATTTGATCACGGTATTTGAGGTTTGGCCGAGAGGCGACCTCGCGGATCGTGGATAATCTGTGGGTAGGGTATTCCTTCCTTCCTTCCTTCCTTCCTTCCATTCATTCCTTGGTGAGACTGAAAGACCATTCCTCGGTGCCGACCTGCATTTGCTACCGCCGGGAGCGCAGGCAGGGTCAAGGAGGCTCCGCGCCGCAGGCGTGGATGCCTTGACGCTGCCGAGCACCCGGCGATGCTGGGCAGGGGTGGGCCGGAAGGATCAGCCGCTGGATGCCTGAGTTTCGATGTGGGCGATCAGTGCCTGGAAGTGATCGACGAATTCCGGGTCGTAGTACTGCGGTTCATCGAGGGCGAACGCGATGACCTTGCGGTAACACTCGATCGCCTGGCGATGGTCCCCCTTGGCCTGATGCAGCCGGCCCAGGCACTCGTAGCCGTCGTGGACGTTGGGGAAGCGTGCCAGAACGTCGTGGGCGCCCCGTTCAGCCTCATCGAATTGCTTCGCCTCGATCAAAGCAAAAACCGCATTGGCGGCATCATCCAGATCGTGGTTGCAGTCCTCGCAGAGATGGGCCGAGAGGGGCGACACTGCGGCGCTTGCGGCGCTTGCGCGGGCCTCACGGGCGGTTGCCTCATCTTGAGCCATGCAGCAGCGCTTGTATTTCTTGCCGCTGCCGCAGGGACAGAGATTATTGCGTCCGACTTTGGTCATCCCGCCAATTTCAATTCAAAGGATGGTGCCACTTGTATCAAGCAGTGCTGGCTGATGCCAAGTTTCATGAACAGTTGCTCCTGTTTGATCGTGATATCGCGGCGACCGCCCGGGCGTCAGGATGCACGACATGCGGTGGCGTCCTTCATTCGGCGCAATTTCAGCGCAAACCGCGCGGTGGTCCCCCAGGTTTGAGTGAGGTGTTCGGCCAACGCTTCAGCTTCTGCTGCGCGATCGACGGTTGTCGCAAGCGAACCACCCCGGCATCGCTGCGCTTTCTGGGTCGTAAGGTTTATCTCGCCGCAGTGGTGACGTTGATTTCGGCGATGTGCCATGGGCTCACCGCCACCCGCCTGCGGCAATTGTCAGCCACGCTCGGGATCGATCGGCGGACGGTCGCGCGCTGGCGCGTCTGGTGGCTCTCGACATTCACGTCCGAGGAGAGCGCGTTCCGCCCGATTGCCGCGGCAGCCTTCATGCCTCCGGTCGACACCGCAACTCTGCCAGCCTCGGTGCTCGCTCGTTTTCGCGGCGGCATCGAACAACAGCTCGTCTCCCTGCTTCGGTTCCTGGGGCCGTTGACCGGCGGAGCCTCGGCGATGCGCGCTTTCTGACGGGCGTCGACGACCCGCAGAAGATGCACGTCGCCGACGATCGGCGAGGTGCTTACCGTAAGCCCGCTGATTGTTTTGGAGGGCGGACGTGACGGAACGAGGCAGATCGCGTGTTCAGGATCGCTGGGCGCAACTGCGGTTCTCGGTGATCGGTCACTTGTTGGCCGCACCGCCGGAGGCGGGCGCGCTGCGCGCGGCCCTGAAGCAACTGGCGGCCCGTGAATGGCGGCATCCGAGTACCGGTGAACCGGTTCGCTTTGGTGTCTCGACGATCGAGCGCTGGTTCTACATCGGCCGGAATGAGCGCCAAGACCCGGTGGGTGTGCTACGGCGCAAACGCCGCGAGGACGCCGGTCAGCAGGCGTCGATGACTGATGAGCTCCGCCAAGCCTTGCGAGCCCAATATCAAGCCCACAAGAGCTGGAGTGTGCGGTTGCATCACGACAACCTCGTCGCCCTGGCCGAGACCAGGTCAGAACTGCGCCCGGTGCCCTCCTACGCCACGGTCCGGCGCTTCCTGACGACCCACGGCATGACCAAGCGGTCCCCGATGACGGCGCGCCAGACCGCCGGTGCCCTGGCTGCCGCAGCCAGGCTCGATGCCCGGGAGGTCCGCAGCTATGAGTGCGAGTATGTGAACGGAACCTGGCACTGGGATTGTCATTCCGGTTCGCGCAAGGTGCTGACACCGCGAGGGGAGTGGCGAACGCCGATCCTGTTCGGCGTGCTCGATGACCGCTCGCGGTTGGCCTGCCACCTGCAATGGTATCTGTCCGAGAGCGCGGAGGTCATTGCCCACGGTCTGTCGCAGGCCATGCAGAAGCGCGGCATGCCCCGCTCGGCCATGAGTGACAACGGCGCGGCGATGACGGCGACCGAGATCACCGAAGGTCTCGCCCGGCTCGGCGTGGTTCATCAGACCACGCTGCCCTACAGCCCCTACATGAACGGTAAGCAGGAGGTCCTCTGGGGATCGGTCGAGGGTCGGCTGATGGCCATGCTCGAAGGTGTCAATGACCTCACCCTGGCCCGGCTCAACGAGGCGACCCAGGCCTGGGTAGACTACGACTACAATCGCAAGCACCACAGCGAGATCGACGCCACCCCCCTGGCGCGCTTTCTCGCCGGCCCCACCGTGACACGACCATGCCCGGATGCCGCAACTCTGAGACTGGCGTTCACCCGCAGCGAGCAGCGGACCTTGCGAAGGAGCGATGGCACGATCGTCATCGAAGGCCGCCGGTTCGAAGTGCCGAACCAATATCGGCACCTCACCACATTGGAGGTCCGCTTCGCCGCCTGGGATCTTACCCTGGTTCACCTCGTCGATCCGCAAACCGGCACCGTGCTCTGCAGGCTGTTCCCCCAGGACAAGGCCGCCAACGCCAACGGCCTGCGCCGCGGTTTGCAGCCTGTCAGCGCTGACCCGGTCGCGCCGCCGGCCCGCGGGATCGCGCCGTTGCTGGCCGACATGATCGAGCGGCAAGCGGCAACCGGATTGCCCCCAGCCTATCTCCACAAAGACGAAGGAGACGACGCGTGAACAACAAACTGCTCGCACTGTACGGTCTCAAGTGGAACCCGTTCACGCCCAACGTGCCGACCGAGGCTCTGCATGTCTCGCCTCGTCTGGAGTCGTTCTGTTGGCGCGTCCAGCATCTTGCCGGCGAAGGCGGCTTCGCCCTGGTCACCGGTGCGCCGGGTTCCGGCAAATCGGCCGCCTTGCGGATCCTGGCCGCGTCGCTGGCAACATTGCGCGACGTGACCGTCGGCGTGATCAGCCGGCCTCAAGCCAACATCGCCGATTTCTACCGCGAGATGGGCGAGTTGTTCGGCGTCGAGTTGCGCCCGCATAATCGCTGGGGTGGGGCTAAAATCCTGCGCCAACGCTGGCAGGCTCATATCCAGACGACCCTCTCCAGGCCGGTACTGCTGGTCGATGAAGCCCAGGAGATGCAGCCCGCCGTCCTCGCTGAACTCCGCCT
>JAQTXO010000368.1 GCA_028688765.1 Acidiphilium sp.
GGATGAAATCAGGTTGCGGCCGCCAGCTCCGGATCGGCCGCACGGCACTGCCGAGCCGGCGGCCATCGAGGCCGAACACCCCCGCCCGCGCGCTCCCGGTCCCGACATCGACGCCAATGACCGCGTCCCGCGCCTGATCCGTCATGGCCTGACCTTCCGTTTCATCTGGTCGATGCCGCGGCAATGAACCGATCGAGCCCGGCGAAATCGGCGATCCCCTCCATCCCCCCTTTGCGGCTCACCGCCTGCGCCCCGGCAGCATTGGCATAGGTCAGCGCCTCGCGGGTCGGCATGCCGTTGAGCAGGCAGGTCACGAACGCCGCCCCGAAACAATCCCCCGCCCCGGTCGGATCGGCCTCCTCGATCGGAAACGCCGGCAGGTCGAAACTCTCGGTCCGGCTGCGAAAACTGACCCCCTTGCGGCTGCGCTTGATCACGATCATCCGGATGCCGATGTCGAGCAACTCCTCTATCGCCGCGCGCTCCGATTTCGCCTCGGTCGGCAGCAGAATTTCGCCGCCCGAGGGCATGAAAATGTCGGTGTAGCCGAGCATGAATTCGAGTCCCGCCCGCATTTCGGGAATCATCAGCATTTCCTTGCGGATATTCGGGTCGAACGAAATCACCGCCCCGTTGGCCTTGGCCAGTTCGATCGCCTTTTTCATTTCATCGATGATATGAAACGAGAACAGCGACGTTCCCATGATGTGAAAATGCGCGCATTGCGCCAGCATCCCGCGCGCCACGGCATCGATGCAGATCTGCCCCGCCGCGCTGCGCTTGAGGTTGAACACGAAATCCCGGTCGCCATCCTCGCGATACCGCACGAAAGCACTCGCGGTCACCTGATCGGGATCGACCCGCACGGCACTGACATCGACCCCCTCGCGCTTCAGCCGGTCGATGCACAGCCAGCCGAAATCATCATCCCCGACGCAGGAAATAATCCCGGCATCCGCCCCGAGCCGTGCAGCCTGCGCAATGAACGTCGCCGGCGCCCCGCCCGGAAACGGCCCAAGCAACCGCCCCGGCTCATGAAACCCCTGGCCGCGATCCTCGGCGAGGATATCGACCAGAATCTCCCCCATGGTCAGGATCATGCCGGTCATGGCACGCCCGCTCCGGCCCGGCCCGTAGCGCGCCCCTCAACCATGCAACTGCCGCGCCACACTGCGCGCGTGGCTCGAAAAATGCGCCTCGCCGCCAAGCTCGCTCTCGATTGGCCGAAATCCGGCCCCGAGCAGAATATCCCGCGCCCGATTGCTGGGCGGTCCAGGCAAAATCACATCGGTCACCGCCGAGAGCGCAATCTGCGCCGCCCGCCGCTCCAGCGACAACGCCGGGTTGCCCACCAGCGCAATGCTCCGCCCCGCCCGCCGCACCGCCGCCTCGCTCAACCGTTCCGCCGATTTCGACGCGAGCAGCAGCGCCGCATCGGCGGAAAGCGCATCGGCATCGAGCACCGCCCACCCCAGCGGATAGTGGTCGAGCCCCCGCAGCGCCGTGCTGCCATCGAAACTCCCGGTCTCGGCCCCGATCTCGCCGCCCAGGCAGTAAATCCGGGCATCGAGGCAGGTCCGCGCCAGCGCGATCGCCTCGACACTGGTGAGCAGCACGGCAATCCCCGGAATATCAGCAAGCCACGGAATAATCTGCGTCGCCAGCACCCCCGGCCCGATCAGCACGGTCTGATCCGCCCCGATCAGCCCCTGCGCCCGCCGCAGCATCGGCACGATCAGCGCCTTGGTCAACGAAATCCCGGCGGGCCGGTCGCGCGGGGTCGGGGTCTTGGCCGCAATCGCCTTGCCGAAACTGCGAACGATCAGGCCCTGCTCCTCCAGATAGGTCAGATCGCTCCTGATCGTGACTTCGGAGACCATCAGCGCCGCGCTCAACTCATCGACCCGCATCTGCCCGTGCTGGCGGATCCAGTCGGCGATTTTCAGCCGGCGCTGCAAGGCGGCGCTTTTCGCCCCAATTGTCATCTTTTTCGTCCCGGACGAACCATCACCCATCGATGCCAGCGATTGACAGTGAAGTCCATAGGTTTCGAAACGAAAGCAAACCATGCCCGCCCCGCCGCCACAATCGCTCGAAATCCTCCCGAATCATCCCAAAATCGGCATATAAATTTCTGATTGACTTTCCAAACGAAAGTCAGCTAGCTGCGATTCACAAGACGCGGCCCAGCCGTGCCCGACGAATGCGAGGAAACGACCGAACTCCCGATCACGCACAACAAGGTGCCGGGTCGCCCGGCGTTCCCTTCATTCGAAACGACCCCTCAGGGTCCACCTCGCGCAGCCATTATCTGCGCCTCGAATGCGCCCTCCGGCGCGAGGCCGTCAGCGCCGCGCGGCGCGGGCCGGATCCCGCCGAAAACCGTACCGAACCATAATTCGCAAGGGGAGATCGACTTGATGACCACCCACCGCCTCCGCAAACGCGGAATCCTCGCCCTCGGCGGCATCGCCGCGGGCCTGTTCGGCGCCATGGGCTTTGCCAGCGCCACCACGCTCACGATCGCGACGGTGAACAATCCGGACATGCTGCAGATGCAGAAGCTCTCGCCGCAATTCACCAAGGAAACCGGCATCAAGCTCGACTGGGTGGTTCTGCCCGAAAACACCCTGCGCCAGCGCGTCACTACCGACATCGCAACCAATTCCGGCAATTTCGACATCGTCACCGTCGGCTCCTACGAAGTGCCGATCTGGGGCAAGAGCAACTGGCTGACCCCGATCAAGGGCCTCCCGGCAAGCTACGACGAAGCCGACATCTTCCCCTCGGTGCGCAAGGGCCTGTCCTACAAGGGCACCCTCTATGCCCTGCCGTTCTATGCGGAAAGCTCGGTCACCTATTACCGTACCGACCTGTTCAAAAAGGCCGGCATCACCATGCCCAAGCACCCGACCTACAAGGAAATCGAGCAGTACGCCGCCAAAATCAACGACCCCGCCAAGGGCGTCTACGGCATCTGCCTGCGCGGCCTGCCCGGCTGGGGCGAGAACATGGCGTATTTCGATACGCTGGTGAACACGTTTGGCGGTCGTTGGTTCAACATGAAATGGCAGCCCCGGCTCGACAGCGCGGCCTGGAAAAATGCGGCGACCTACTACGTCAACATCGAAAAGAAATACGGCCCGCCCAACGTGACCTCGAACGGCTTCACCGAAAATCTCGCGCTGTTCAGCCAGGGCAAATGCGGCATGTGGATCGACAGCACAGTCGCCGCCGGCACGCTGTGGGATCCGAAAACCTCGAAAGTCGCGCACGACGTCGGCATGGTCGATGCCCCGGTCGCCGTCACGCCGAAGGGATCGCACTGGCTCTGGGCCTGGTCGCTCGCCATTCCCAAAACCACCCGCCACAAGGCGGATGCCATGAAGTTCCTCGAATGGGCGACCTCGAAGCAATACCTCGCCCTTGCCGGTAAAACCTTCGGCTGGGTCCAGACCCCGCCCGGCACGCGCATCTCGACCTACACCAACCCCGACTACATCAAGGCCGCTCCCTTCGCGGCGATGGTCAAGCACGCGATCCTGACCGCCGACCCGACCGATCCGACCCTGAAAAAAGTGCCCTATACCGGCGTGCAGTTCGTCGCGATCCCGCAATTCGAAGGCATCGGCACCGAAGTCGGCCAGCAACTCGCCGCGGCTCTTTCCGGCCAGAAATCGGTCGATGCGGCACTGGCCCAGGCTCAGGCGGCCACCAACCGCACCATGAAGGAAGCCGGCTACCATTGATCGGCAGTAACGGGGAGTGCGGCGCACTCCCCGCCTAACGCCGCTTCACAAGTGTAAGGACGCAGCCATGGATCAGGGTAGCGCAACACTCAAGGCAACCGCCCCGCC
>JAQTXO010000369.1 GCA_028688765.1 Acidiphilium sp.
GACACCGCATCGTCATGGCTGCGCTTGTAGGGATTGTTCTGTTGAAGCCACTGATTGAGAGACACGAATGCCTGGCTGTCCGGTGCGATCGACGTATAGGCGTCACCGAGGATCGTGGTTTCAGCCCGCGGATCGTGGAACACAGATCTGACATCGAAAACCCAGCGCGCGAGCTGGGCTGCGATAACGCGGCCATCTTCTGGCGGTGCTTCGGTCAATGGCGCAACCGCCACCGCATCGCCCAGCTTGTTCACTCGCACGACAAACGGCACAAACCGACTTTGTGAGGACCGATACCCGGCCCACCCGACCGCGACGAATGCCACGGCCAGCGCACCGAGGGCGACCATGCGCCATTGCGCGGCCTGTTTGACGAAATCGCCATAGCGTTCATTCCACTCGCGTCGACCTTCCAAATAAGGGCTGGCCCCATCAGACGATGGGGCCAGCCTGTCGAAGTCTGCCGAGGTTTCCTGAAAAACCGGCGGTTGCCGACGAGTGAGAGGATTACGCATGGTTTATACCTTACGATAGCGGGCGGCGATTGTCACTATGATTTCGCACAATTTCGGCTGATTTTTCTCATTTCATCGGCTATAGCGCACGCCATTTATGGGTCCGGTGTCAGGCGGGGAACGTCGGATTTCAATGTGTTCGCGCTACGAATGCGACGCGCCATCCGGCCGCCCATCGTGCCGCCACGGGATGCTGGATCGCCTTCTAGGCGGCCCTGCATATCCGCCATCGCCGCACGTCCAAGGATACCTGCGGTGCGGGCCATCAATTGGCCCTTACCCATGCTCGCCGCGCCACCACCGGCTGCGCCGGCGGCGCCACCTTCACCGGCGCCTCCACCTGCCGCCGCGCCCAATGCGCCGGCCGCGCCTTCTCCACCGCTTGCGGCTGCCGCCAATTGTGCAGCTTCCCCAGCCGCGCCCGCTAGTCCTGCGCCGCCCATAGCTACGGACGCCGCACCTGCCGCTGCACCTGCCAATGTCGCGGCTAATTCGCCGCCACGACCAACAGCCGCTCCACTGATTACACTTTGGATGAGGTCAGGTATCTTTTTAACCAGCGCGACAAATACTACTGCGGCACCAACAAGAGATAAATCAGACGCAAGAGTTGCGTGTAACGCATTTTTTGCAAATGACTCTATAACAGTTTGTCCTACGCCAACAATTATCAACATAACGAACAATTTCGTTGCTACAGATATAACGTAATTTACCATTTTCATCATATACCCGCTGGTCCAGCGTGAAGGCCCCAAGCCCATAAATAGCATACCGATGACAACAGCGATTTTTGATTCGATCACGACAAAAAGAATATCTGCCGCTATGGTCGCGAACATAAATATTATGATTATCGCACATATAATCATCGCGAGATCCGTCGGGATCGCTGATAGTTTATAGATTAGACTATTAATAACATCCGTGCCGATCTGCATTCCAGATGCGAATATATTTCCGGCATTTGCAGCGGAACCTGTTGCCGCTATCGAAGCGGCATCGCGAAGTCCATTCACGACATCATTTGCCAACGATACAAAATGGGTCATCAAATAATAAAGGAAGCCGACAGACACCCCTTGCTGTATTAACTCAACCACCCAATCGGCAATATCTCCCCGTCCTAACACGAGGCGACTAGCTGACCATGCGACTTCAATGGCGGCTAGGACAAAAAATAAATCCTCCGCGAGTTGTTCCAAGCGCTGCGCCATGGGCGCGGCTGCTTGCTTATAGACATTGATGATTTGGTTCATTACGTCCGCCGGAGCTAGGCCGGCGGCATAACTACCAGCCGGCGGGGTGGCGGCGTGGGCGGCACCTGGCAGTGATAAAATCCATACCGCGACAAAAAAAACGCCAATGAACAACAGATGCCGCTGGTTCATCAGTCGTTTTCTCCATTAAACTTGACTGGCGGCGCTGCCAACATATTCTTTTCTTGTGCTTTGGTCGCTGTCTTGCAGACCCCGCTATTATTAGACGGTCCACAACGCCTTAATGTTTCTGATAAATGGTGCGGATGTTGTCTATACCACGCCACAGAGTGCGTTTTATGGCAACCAGCTAACGATATGGTCGCGAGCACGAGCACAATCACCTTCTTCATCAGTCATTCTCCCCATTGAACGTGATTGGAGGTGCCGCATCTTCTTGTTGCGCTGCGGCTGCTCCCTCTTGTTCACTAAGCGCCGCCTGTTCCTGCGCACGATCCGCGCTCGACAGAAGCGCATTCTGTTCGGTGAGCTGGCTCGCAACATTACCGACGAGCTGGTTCGTGGCCTGGATTGCCGCCGTCGGACCCGGTGCGCCGGCGGACTCATTCTCAGCCGTGGAGATCGAGTTTGATATTTCCGGCTGCGCTTGCGCAATCTGGTCCTGGATCTGCATCGCACTGGTAATCGCCTGCCGGTTCTGCACCTGCATCGCCGCAATCGCCGACTGCATCTGCATCGGGGTCTGACCGGTAAAACTCGTCGGATATGACTGGTTCAGATTGCTCAACAGGCTGGCGCTGGTTTGCTGGATGCCCTGGATCTGATTGATCAGCCCCGAAGTCTCACCCACGACCGGCAAGAGATTGCCAAGGGCAGATTGCGGCAGGCTTTCGAGCATCGCCTTTTGGGCTTGCAACTGCTGTTCCAGGTTGCTGATTTCCTGCGCGCCCTGGCTGACCTGCTGTATCAACTGCCCGTAACTGGCGCCGTCGAATACGGCAATCTGCGCATAGGCGGGGCCAGACATGCCGGCCACAACCGCCAGCGCCCCGGCCGCCATCGTGGCACGCTTAATCAAGATATTCATCATAACGAACTCCCTCCTGACGTAACCAATGCAACGCCCAGCCCTCGCGATCGCGCGCTGCCATCGCCTTGACCGCCTCCACACTCGGCTTATCGCTGACCGTCACGAAGGCCCGAGCAACTGGCCCCAGGGCCAGATCAATCAGGCGCCGCCCTTCCGGGCCGGTGACGTAATACTCGCGCTTCCGCTCCGCCTGGCGCACGAGCTGGATTTCCGTCTCATTGAGGCCGAGCTGGGTGTAGAACTCGATGATCCCATCCTTCGCCGCCTCGGGGTTCGGCAGCAGGATCACGCGCGGGCACGACTCACGCAGCACATCCATCATGCCCGATCGCTGCGCATCCGAAAGCGATTGTGTCGCAATGACCACAGCGCAATTCGCCTTGCGCAGCGTTTTCAACCAATCGCGCAGCTTCTCCCGGAACACGGGATGCCCCAGCATCACCCACGCCTCATCGAGCACCAGAAGTGCCGGCTGGCCGCGCAAGCCTTTCTCAAACAGGCGAAACAAATAAAGCAGCGTCGGTATCACCGCCCGCTCGCCCATCTCCATCAGATCGCCAATTTCAAAGACCTGGAATTGCGCCGAGCCGTAGAGCTGATCCGCCTGCCCATCGAGCAGCGGTCCCATTGGATGTGTCAGCGTGTAGAATTTCAACGCATCCCGGACATCAGCATCCTGGACCGTCGTGACAAAATCCGTGATCGAGCGGCTGCCCGCGTCGCGCAAAAGGTTCAGCGCCCGGATAATCTCATTGCGCTGCGCTGGCGTGCAGGACGCATTGGATTGCAGCCGGTAGCAGGTCTCCACCCACTCACTGGCCCAGGCAACATCCGACTCACTCGACAGATCCCCCAACGGACAAAGCATCCCCGAGGCCCCGCCATCATCCCCATTGGGGTTAATCTCGAAATGCTGGCCGCCAGCGGCCAGCACCGTTGCCAACATTGACCGGCCCTTGTCGAACGCCACCACCGATGCCCCCGGATACCGGAGGAACTGGACGGCAATCGTCGCCA
>JAQTXO010000011.1 GCA_028688765.1 Acidiphilium sp.
CAACAGGTCGTGCATGTGCACGATGCCGACCACGCGATTTTCGGCATCGACCACGAACAGTGACATGACCTTGGGTTCGAGCGCGGTCATGTCGTGCAAAGCGGCCTCCGCAAGCGCGTCGGGTCCGATCACCCGGGGGGTGCGCGTCATGATCGCCCCTGCGGGCAGGGTCAGCAAATCCGGCCCCATCGCGCGCCGCATGTCGCCATCGGTGATGATGCCCAGCAACCTGTCGTCCGGCGCGACGACCCCTAGGCAGCCGAAATGCTTGGCGGTGATCAGCAGGATCGCCCGGTCCATCGTCGTGTCGGGACCGGCGAGCGGCACCGCCTCGCCGGTATGCATCAGGTCGCGAACCCGCCGGAGCCGGTTTCCGAGCTTGCCGCCGGGATGGAACGTCGAGAAATCCGCGGCGGTGAAGCCGCGCCTTGCCAGCAGCGCGATCGCGAGCGCATCGCCCAGCGCCATCTGCATCGTGGTGCTGGTGGTGGGCGCAAGCCCGATCGGCCCCGCTTCCGGCGCATCCGGCAGCAGAAGCACCACATCCGCCGCGCGCGCCAGGGTGCTGTCGCGCCGCGCGGTGATCGCGACCAGCGGCAGGGCGAAACGACGCGCGTGGGCAACGATATCCGCGAGTTCGGTGGCCTCGCCCGAATTCGACAAGGCGAGAATGACATCGCCCGGGACGATCATGCCGAGGTCGCCATGGCTGGCTTCAGCCGGGTGAACGAACAGGGCAGGGGTGCCGGTCGAGGCCAGCGTCGCCGCGATCTTGCGCGCGACATGGCCGGATTTCCCCATGCCGGTCACCACGACGCGGCCACGCACCCCATCGAACAACGCAACCGCCGTGGAGAAGGTCGCACCCAGCGTCGCCGCGAGGGCGGTCAACGCCGCCGCTTCGGTGCCGAGCACATCCCTTGCCACCGCAAGATCGCGGAATTCGACCGTATCCCGATCGGCGGACGGCATGATTCCGGGATGATCCAGGGTCTGGCTCAAACTCATGATCCTCTATGAAACCATGGTTCGTGTCGGGTCAACACAACTCGCCGCAACCAAATGTAATCACGCCCGGTTCAGCGATGGCCGAACAGGTCGGGGTCCTCATAGCCGAGCAGGTCGAGCCGGCCCCGCATGGGAAGGAATTCATAGCAGGCGGCAGCGATATCCCGCCGGTTCTCCCGGATCAGCAAGGGTTCGAGCTTCGCCCAGAGCGCGTGCAGATGCAGCACATCGGATGCCGCATAGGCGCATTGCTCGGCATTGAGGTCGGGAGCGCCCCAATCGCTGGTCTGCTGCTGCTTCGAGATTTCGATACCGATCAGATCCCGGCACAAATCCTTGAGCCCGTGGCGATCCGTATAGGTGCGCACCAGTTTCGAGGCGATCTTGGTGCAGATCACCGGCGCGGTCATCACCCCGAGCCCGTTATAGAGAGCCGCGACATCGAAGCGGGCGAAGTGAAAGATCTTGGTAATGGCCGGGTTGGTGAGCAGGGCTTTGAGGTTCGGGCAGTCCGCACCGTGGCCGCCGAGGGCGGGCGGGATGATCTGAACCAGGTGGGCACTACCCTCGCCGGCGGAAAGCTGAACGAGGCAGAGCCGGTCACGGCGCGGATCGAGCCCCATCGTTTCGGTATCGACCGCGACCATGGCGCCGAAATCGATCCCGGTAGGCAGGTCGTGGCGATGGATGTGAATGGTCGCACCGGCGGCAAACTGCGTCTGGCTCATGCTGGTTCCAAAATGTCGTTGGAAAGGTCCGGGGAAAAATCTGGTGCCCAGGAGAAGACTCGAACTTCCACAGCCTTGCGGCCACAGGCACCTGAAGCCTGCGCGTCTACCATTTCGCCACCTGGGCACGGGGGCTGTCGGGCACCGCGCGAATGGCGGTGATCGGTGACGTGCGACTTAGCGAGACCGGAGGATGACGTCAATCGGGGCGGGACGGCGATATTGTCTTGCGCCCGCCGATCATGCGACCACCTGATCAGACAGAGTCAGGAGAAATCATGGACACGCGCAGGATCGCAACCGTTTTCGGCGCCTCGGGATTCATCGGTCGCTACGTGGTCAAACGCCTGGCGGATGCCGGGTATGTGGTGCGTGCGGCGATGCGCGATACCGAAGCCGGGGCATTTCTCCGCCCGCTGGGTTCGGTGGGGCAGATCGTACCGCTCTATGCGCCGCTGGATCATGAGGCAGCAATCCATCGCGCGGTCGAGGGGGCGGATGTCGTGATCAATCTTGTCGGCATCCTGGCCGAACGGCGGCGCGGCGATTTCGACCGTATCCAGCACGTCGGCGCCGCCACCGTGGCGCGTCTGTCGGCATCGTGCGGGGTTCGGGTTCTGGTCCAGATATCGGCGATCGGCGCGGACGCTTCGAGCGCCAGCTTCTATGCGCGGAGCAAGGGCATGGGCGAGGCTGCGGTGCGCGCGGCCTTTCCGGCCGCCACGATCCTGCGGCCCTCGATCGTGTTCGGCGCGGAGGACCAGTTCTTCAACCGGTTCGGTTCCATGGCCGTGATGTCGCCGGTGTTGCCGGTGATCGAAGGTGCGACCCGGTTCCAGCCGGTCTTCGTCGGCGATGTCGCCGCAGCGGTGCTCGCGGTCATCGACGATCCCGCCGCCGCCGGACGGACCTACGAACTTGGCGGACCGGACATCGAGAGTTTCCGGGATCTGATGATCTATATCAATACCGAAACCGGCCGCCACCGAACCCTGATGGCGGTGCCGCGCTGGCTCGCCACCATTCAGGCCGCGGTGCTGGAGCACCTGCCCGGCAAACTCCTGACCTCCGACCAGTTGATGCTGTTGCGGCGCGACAACGTTGTGGCTGAAGGAATGCCGGGTCTGGAGGCGCTCGGGATCACCCCAACCCCGATCCGTCTCGTGGTACCCTCCTATCTCCGGCGCTACCGCCCCGGCGGAAAAAACAAATAGGACAGCTTTGTGTCCTATTAGCCGGATCGTGCGGACCAAAACAGCAGATGCAATGCTGCCGCGCGCCAAACAAAGGCAACGACGCTGCCATATAGGTGATTTATTGCTGGTAACCCGGTATCTCATCGGATAAACCGGATGCCAACATCAGATTCATCGAAACGGAGTTGTGCCGATGACCGAGCACATGCAGCAATTCGTGCGCCTGCCCCAGAAGCCCCCGGCCAAACGCGGCGCAGCGGAGCGCCGCGAGGATTTCGGCGAGATTTACCGGGAATTCGACCAGCCGGGTGCGGCGACCCAGGCGAGCCGGTGCAGCCAGTGCGGGATACCGTTCTGTCAGATCCATTGCCCCCTCGGCAACAACATCCCGGACTGGTTGAAACTGTCCGCCGAGGGCCGGCTGGAGGAAGCCTACGAAATCTCCGCCGCCACCAACACGTTTCCTGAAATCTGCGGCCGGATCTGCCCGCAGGACCGGCTGTGCGAAGGCAATTGCGTGATCGAGAAGGGCTTCGAGAGCGTCACGATCGGCGCGGTCGAGCGGTTCATTACCGATACCGCGTTCGAAAACGGCTGGGTCCGGCCGATCCGTCCGCGCCGGGAACGCGCGGCTTCGATCGGCATCGTCGGTGCCGGCCCGGCCGGTCTGGCCGCCGCCGAGGCGCTCCGCCGTCAAGGCTATCAGGTCCATGTCTATGACCGGCACGACCGGATGGGCGGGTTGCTGATCTATGGCATTCCCGGCTTCAAACTGGAAAAACCGATCGTCGAGCGGCGTCGGGTGTGGCTTGAGGATGGCGGCATCCAGTTTCATCTCAATCAGGATATCGGCGGTGCGCTGAGTTTCGAAGCGTTGCGCGGTCGCCACGCGGCGGTGCTGATCGCAACGGGGGTCTACAAGGCACGCGAAATCGCCGCTCCGGGGTCGAGCCTCGCGGGCATCGTGCCGGCGCTCGACTACCTGATTGCCTCGAACCGCAAAGGTCTGGGTGATGACGTGCCCGATTTCGAGTCCGGACTCCTGAACGCTGCGGGCAAGCGGGTCGTGGTGATCGGCGGCGGCGATACCGCGATGGATTGCGTGCGCACCGCGATCCGCCAGGATGCCGCCTCGGTCACCTGCCTGTACCGGCGCGACCGGGCGAACATGCCGGGCTCGATGCGCGAAGTGACCAATGCCATGGACGAGGGGATCGAGTTCACCTGGCTCGCCGCCCCCGAAGCGTTTCTCGGTGAGGATCATGTCACCGCGGTGCGGGCGGTGCGGATGCGCCTCGGCCTCGCCGATGCCTCGGGGCGGCAGATCGTCGAGCCGGTCGCCGGATCGTCCTTCACGATCGAGGCGGATCTGGTCGTCAAGGCCCTCGGCTTCGATCCCGAAGACCTGCCCGGCGCCTTCAACGAACCCGGCCTCGCTCTGACACGCTGGGGAACCCTCAAGGTGGGATCGAAGGATTTCATGACCGCGCTGCCCGGCGTCTTTGCGGCCGGCGACATCGTGCGCGGTGCGAGCCTCGTGGTCTGGGCGATCAAGGACGGGCGCGACGCCGCCGCCGCCATGCATAAATATCTCGAACAGCGCGAGTCGTTCGCGACCGCAGCGGAGTGAAGATCATGACCGATGAAACCGCCGCCGAATTCCTCGCCGCATGGCAAAGCAACGTCGCGAAACTGTCCGGCAGCTATGACCCCTCGCAGGAGCACGATAATTGCGGCGTGGGCCTGATCGCCGCCCTCGATGGTCGCAAGCGCCGCGACGTGGTGGTCGCCGGGATCAACGCGCTGAAGGCGGTGTGGCATCGCGGTGCGGTGGACGCCGATGGCAAAACCGGCGACGGTGCCGGGATTCACGTGGAAATTCCACAGGATTTCTTCGCCGATGCAGTAGAGCGCGGCGGCGACCGGATGCGCCAGGGCCCGATCGCGGTCGGCATGGTGTTCCTGCCCAAGACCGATCTCTCGGCGCAGGAGCGCTGCCGCCAGATCATCGAAACCGAGATCCTGAACTTCGGCTACCGCATCTATGGCTGGCGTCAGGTGCCGATCGATGTTGCGTGCATCGGTGAAAAAGCCAATGCGACCCGTCCCGAAATCGAACAGATCATGATCTGGAACGCGCTGGGCAAGGACGAGGCGGATTACGAGCGCGATCTCTACATCATTCGCCGCCGGATCGAAAAAGCCGCGATCGCGGCACAGATCCCCGAACTCTATATCTGCTCGCTGTCGTGCCGTTCGATCATCTACAAGGGCATGTTCCTCGCCCAGAGCCTCACCGAGTTTTATCCCGATCTGCTCGACGAGCGGTTCATCTCGCGCTTTGCGATCTACCACCAGCGCTATTCGACCAACACCTTCCCGACCTGGCGTCTGGCCCAGCCGTTCCGCACCCTCGCGCATAACGGCGAAATCAACACGCTGGCCGGCAACGTCAACTGGATGAAGAGCCACGAAACGCGCCTGTCCGCCACTGTGCTCAACAATCATCTCGACGACATCAAGCCGGTGATCCAGGCCGGAAGTTCGGATACCGCGACGCTCGATGCCGTGTTCGAATTGCTGATCCACGGGGGCCGGGATGCCCCGATGGCAAAGACCCTGATGATTCCGCCGGCTCTCAGCGGCGACGCCGCGATGAAAGCCGCCCATCGTGATCTGGTCTCCTATTGCAACGCGGTGATGGAGCCGTGGGACGGCCCGGCCGCGATCACCGCGACAGACGGAAAATTCGTGATCGCCGGGCTCGACCGCAACGGCCTGCGGCCCCTGCGCTTCACCAAGACCAGCGACGACCTCCTGATCGTCGGTTCGGAAACCGGCATGGTGAAACTCGATGAAATACGCATCATCGAGCGCGGCCATGTCGGGCCGGGCGAGACCATCGCGGTCGATTTGGCCAATGGCCGGTTCTATCACTACACGGAACTGATGGACATGCTGGCGGCGCGCCAGGATTTCGGTGCCTGGACCAAGCGGATCACCGTGATCGACCATATCGTCAAAACCGATGCGCCGGAGCCGGTTCTGTTCACCGGCGAGGCGCTGCGCCGCCGCCAGCTCGGAGTGGGCTACACGCTCGAAGAGCTCGAACTGATCCTGCACCCGATGGTCGAGGATGCCACCGAGGCTACCGGCTCGATGGGCGATGATACGCCGATCGCGGTGCTCTCGGAGCGTTATCGCGGCTTGCACAACTATTTCCGCCAGAACTTCTCGCAGGTGACCAACCCCGCGATCGACAGCCTGCGCGAAGGCCGGGTGATGTCGCTGAAAACCCGCCTCGGCAATCTCGGCAACGTGCTCGACGAAGATTCCGACCAGTGCGATCTGTTGCAGCTCGACAGCCCGGTTTTATCGACCGCCGAGTTCGATGCGATGCGCCGGACCATGGGGGCGAGTGCCTGCGTGGTGAACTGCACCTTCCCGGTCGCGACCGGCGAGGCCGGGTTGCGCGCCGCGATCGAACGGATCCGGCGCGAGGCCGAGGAAGGCGTGCGCGCCGGACGCACCCATGTTATTTTGACTGACGAAACCTTCGACGAAGCCCATGCCCCGATCCCGATGATCCTCGCGACCGGCGCTGTGCATACCCATCTGGTCCGGCAATCGCTGCGCACCTTCACCAGCCTGAACGTGCGGGCCGCCGAGTGCATGGATGTGCATTATTTTGCGGTGCTGATCGGCGTCGGTGCCACCACGATCAATGCCTATCTCGCGCAGGAAAGCATCGCGGATCGCCACCGGCGCGGCCTGTTCGGCACACTCTCGCTGAAAGATTGCGTCGGGCGCTACAAAAAAGCCGTCAGCAAGGGCCTGCTCAAGGTGATGTCCAAGCTCGGCATCTCGGTGATCTCGTCCTATCGCGGCGGCTATAACTTCGAGGCGATCGGCTTGTCGCGCGCTCTGGTGGCGGAGTTTTTCCCCGGCATGCTCTCGCGGATTTCCGGCATCGGCCTGCCCGGTATCGCGCACAAGCTGCTCGAACTTCACGCCACCGCCTGGGATTCCGATGCGGTGACCCTGCCGGTCGGCGGCGTCTACCGCCTGCGCCGCCAGGGCGAGACCCATGCCTTCGACGGCGGCATGGTCCACATGCTGCAAACCGCGGTCGCGACCGATAGTTACACGCTCTACAAAAAATACGCCGATGCGGTTCACAGCCAGGCCCCGGTCGCCCTGCGCGACCTGCTCGATTTCCGCCGCGAGGGACTGACACCGATCCCGGTCGATGAAGTGGAAAGCATCACCGAAATCAGAAAACGCCTGCTCGCACCCGGCATTTCGCTCGGTGCGCTCTCGCCCGAAGCGCATGAGACGCTCTCGATCGCGATGAACCGGATCGGCGCGCGCTCGGATAGTGGTGAAGGCGGGGAAGATGCCGAGCGCTCGAAGCCGCGCGCCAATGGCGACAATGCCTCCTCCGCGATCAAGCAGATCGCCTCGGGCCGCTTCGGCGTCACAGCGGAATACCTCAACAACTGCCGCGAGATCGAGATCAAGGTCGCGCAGGGGGCCAAACCGGGCGAGGGCGGCCAGTTGCCCGGCTTCAAGGTGACCGGCCTGATTGCCAAATTGCGCCACGCCACCCCCGGCGTCATGCTGATCAGCCCGCCGCCGCATCACGATATCTATTCGATCGAGGATCTGGCTCAGCTTATTTATGATCTCAAGCAGATCAACCCGCAGGCGAGCGTCTGCGTGAAGCTGGTATCGCGTTCCGGTATCGGCACGATCGCTGCCGGGGTGGCCAAGGCCAAGGCCGATGCGATCCTGATTTCCGGCCATTCCGGCGGTACCGGCGCGAGCCCGCAGAGCTCGATCAAATACGCTGGACTGCCGTGGGAAATGGGTCTCTCGGAAGCGCATCAGGTGCTGATGCTCAACCGGCTCCGCCACAAGGTGCGGCTGCGCACCGATGGCGGCATCAAGACCGGCCGCGATGTCGTGATCGCCGCCATGCTCGGGGCCGAGGAATTCGGCATCGGCACGGCCTCCCTCGTCGCGATGGGCTGCATCATGGTGCGCCAATGCCATTCCAACACCTGCCCGGTCGGCGTCTGCACCCAGGACGAGGCGCTGCGCGCGAAGTTCGAGGGTAGTCCCGAGAAAGTCATCAACCTGTTCTCCTTCGTGGCCGAGGACGTCCGACACATCCTCGCCTCGCTCGGGGTTCGTCATCTGGCCGATGTGATCGGGCGGACCGATTATCTGCATCAGGTCTCGCGCGGATCGGAGATCCTCGACGATCTCGATCTCAACGCGATCCTGGCCCAGGCCGACCCCGGCCCGCATGCGCGCTATTGCACGCTCGAAGGCCGCAACGAGGTCCCGGAAACCCTCGATGCCCAGATGATCGCCGATGCCGGGCCGTTCTTCGAGCGCGGCGAAAAAATGCAGCTGCAATACGGCATCCGCAACACTCACCGCGCGATCGGCACCAAATTCTCATCGCGCATCGTGCGGAGCATGAAGGGGATGGACCTCAAGCCCGATCACGTCACGGTCAGGCTGCGCGGTGCCGCCGGCCAGTCGCTCGGCGCGTTCGCGGTCAAGGGGCTCAAGCTCGAAGTGTTCGGCGACGCCAACGATTATGTCGGCAAGGGCCTGTCGGGTGCGACGATCGTGGTGCGCCCGGCACCCTCCTCGAACATGATCAGCAACGAGAACACCATCATCGGCAACACCTGTCTCTATGGTGCGACCGCCGGCAAGCTGTTCGCGGCGGGGCAGGCGGGCGAGCGGTTCGCGGTGCGTAATTCCGGCGCGATCACCGTGGTCGAAGGATCGGGCTCGAACGCCTGCGAATACATGACCGGCGGCACCGTGGTCATTCTCGGCGCAACCGGGAATAATTTCGGCGCGGGCTTCACCGGCGGGGTCGCCTTCGTCTACGACGCCGATGATGATTTCGAACGGCGTATCAACCCGGACACCCTGTCATGGGCGCGGGTGACCGAACCCTACTGGGCCGACGAATTGCGGAATCTGCTGCGCGAACACGTCCAGGAAACCCAGAGCCGCTATGCCGAGGCACTGCTGACCGACTGGGACCGCACGCTCGGACGGTTCTGGATGATCGTGCCGCGCGACTATGCGAAATTCCTGCCGGTCCCGATGGTGCCGGCAGAACCGCTGCGCGTGCCCGCAGAGTAATCGATCCTATCCCCTGCGCGTCGGGCCGGACGCGCAGGCACCCGCCTATGAGCGGAATCCGTTGAAGGCCCCGCCATCGGGATACAGATACTGGCTCGCGAAATTCGTCGCGTGGTTGGCGATCGGCACAGCCGGGAAATGGGCGAGCAATTGAAGGCTCGCTGCGGGACTCGCGGTGAAGCCGGGGCTGCTCAGGGCGAGGTTTGCCCCGGCGATGTTGCCGCGCCGGATCTGCCGCGCCGCACCGACCAGCGCGTCAACCACGATCTGCGATGAGGTTCCGGGCGCGATCCCCATGATCCGCCGCACCGCCGACCGCGCCTGAAGCATCTGCTGGCGGGCCAGTGAATTCATGCCCGCCCACCTTGCTCCGGTGGCGAACTGACCGGCCATGGCATCGAGCGAGGCGATCGCAATCGCCATCCGCGCGGGATGCCCCTGCATCGCGGCGGGGTGGGCGAAGGCGTAGGTCGCCGCGTTCATCGCCTCGATCGCCGGGTCTTCGCCGACGATCGAATTGCGGAAGGTGCTGAACGGCAGATAGCCGGTCGGTGGGAGCTGTGGTTCCAGTGCACAACCGCCGAGAACAATCGTGACGAGCAGCAGCAGGATCAATCCGCGCATCGCATCCTCCGGAACGGATATGATGACAGGCGGGCAGAATACCCGGTCACAACGCCTTGAGCCCGAGACGGTATCGTGCGGAGCGGCTCAACTATCCGCCAGAGGCACCCAGGGGATTCGACCGACCTCGATCCCATCTTCGGCAAGGGCTTCGGCTTCGGCCTCGGTCGTCTCCCCATAGATGCCGCGCGCCGGAGCCGAGCCGTCGTGGATCCGGCGTGCTTCGTCCGCGAATTTCGGGCCGACGTAATCGCAGCGTTCCTCGACCTCCCGGCGGACCCGTGCGAGGAGGGCTCGCATTTCAGCCGG
The DNA here is from genome assembly GCA_028688765.1 of Acidiphilium sp. Taxonomy (GTDB): domain Bacteria; phylum Pseudomonadota; class Alphaproteobacteria; order Acetobacterales; family Acetobacteraceae; genus Acidiphilium; species Acidiphilium acidophilum. The sequence goes on from JAQTXO010000011.1 coordinate 10,040, forward strand.
CATCCGCCCGGCCACCGCAGTTTCGGGCGGCGCGGGGGCACCGCTCTGGTCGATCACGGGTGGAGGCGGGGCCGCAGGCGTCGCATCGGCCGGTTCGGCGTGCCGCTTGCGCGATTTGCCGCCGATCCGCGGTGCCATCATCGCCCGGCTGACGCCACGATCGCCGCAGCGGGGGCATTCCAGCAGGCCGCGCGCGGCTTGATCCTCGAAATGGGAACTGCTCTTGAACCAGCCGTCGAACTCGTGATCGGCGGCGCAGCGCAACTGATAATGGATCATGCGCGCCGATCAGCCCGATGTGGCAAGGAGCGGATCGAGCTTGCCGGCCCGATCGAGAGCGAGCAACTCGGTGCAGCCGCCGATCGCGACATTGTCGATAAATATTTGCGGCATGGTGGCTCCGCCACCCGATCGCGCAGTGGCTTCCCGCCGGGCGGCAGAGCCGTGGGGTGCGTCGATCTCGGTGAAACTGACCCCCTTGTCCCGCAACAGCTTCACGGCGCGGGTGCAGAACGGACAGAAGAACTGGGTGTATATTTCGACTTTGGCCATGAGTTCATTCACATACGCGAGCGCGACAATAACTCAAGAGTGTTGAGGAAAGCTTAATCGGCGTCCTTCGTCTCGGCATCCGCCACGCGCGCCAGCGCCAGCACGTCCACCGCCGCCGCGCCGGTGCGATACAGGATGTCCGCACAGGTCGAGGCGGTGATGCATGATGTCAGGATGTCATCGATCAGCAGGATCGATTTGCCGGCGACCATGGGCTCGCGCCCCGGCCGGATTGCGATCGCACCGCGGAGCGCGAGTTCACGGTCGTGCTGATCGAGTTCGGCGAGAGCGCGGGTGGCGCGGGTGCGGATCAGCGCATCGATCGCAACCGGCTTCCCGGCCATCCGGCCGAGCGCGCGGGCGAGTTCGCCGGCCTGGTTATATCCCCGGCTGGCGAGGCGGCGGCGATGCAGCGGCACCGGCACCAGCAGGTCCGCCGAGGCGAGCAGATCGGCTCCGGGCCGGAGCAGAAGCCGCGCGAGGCCGCCGGCGGCTTCCGGCCGATCCGCGTATTTGAACGGCAGCACGATCCGCTTGGCGACCGGCCCGTAGCGAAAGGCGGCCCGGGCGGCGCGAAACGCCGGGGGCGCCCAGTCGCAACTGGTGCAGAGCGGCGCGGGCTCGGCCAGAGGCAGGCCGCAATGGCTGCAGAAGGGCGCGGTGATGAAATCGAGCCCGGCGAAACAGGCCCCGCAAAGCTCGCCGGGACCGCTGGCCGGTTCGGTGCAGGCGAGGCACTGGGAGGGCAGGAGGGTCTCGATCGTCACGCGGAGCAGGGTTTTCAGCATTGCCGGGGGTATCCCCGAATGATCTGCTGCGGCACAACCATGATGATGAGCGGGCAGGGTATGATGATGTTCGATCGTGCGGCGGTGGCGGCGCATCGGACCCGGGCGGCGGCGCGGCGGGGGGCGGTCGCGCCGGTGCTTGAGGATCTCGCCGTTCGCGTGCTCGACCGGCTCGATGATACGGGCCGGCACTTCACGCGCGCATTGGAAATCGGCGGGCGGGGCGTGGTGGCGCCGGTGCTGGCCGCGCGGGGGATTGAGGTGATTTCGACCGATCTCGCCCCGGCCATGGCGGCGGTGGCGGGTGGACCCGCGATCGTGGCGGATGAGGAGTTTCTGCCGTTCGGGGCGGCGCGATTCGATCTGATCGTGGCGCATCTGTCGCTGCATTGGGTCAACGATCTGCCGGGGGCGCTGATCCAGTTGCGTCGGGCGCTGACGCCGGAGGGGTTGTTCATCGCCAGCCTGCCGTTGCTGGGAACGCTGGGTAATCTGCGGGCGGCGCTGATCGAGGCGGAGGCGGAGCTGACCGGCGGTGCCGCGCCGCGGGTGTCGCCGTTTCCCGAATTATCCGATTGCGCGGGGCTGCTGCAACGGGCGGGATTCGCGCTGCCGGTCGCGGAACGGGAGATCGTGGAGTTCGAGTATGCCAACCCGATGGCCCTGCTGCGCGATCTGCGCGATGCCGGGGAGACCAATGCGACCATCGCGCGGTCGCGGACGATCCCGCCGCGCGAGATGGTGCCGATGGCGCTGGCTTCGCTGATGAGCGGCGGGCGGCTGCTTGTGGCGCTGCATCTCGGTATCCTGACCGGCTGGGGTTCATAGCAGGCCGAGCCGTTTAAGGCTGACCCATTTGCCGTTGCCGATGATCACGTGGTCGTGCAGCACGATCGACAGAGTGCTTGCAGCCTGCTTGATTTCGCGGGTCATTGCGATGTCCTCCTGCGAGGGGGTGGGGTCGCCGCTCGGGTGGTTGTGGACCAGGATGATCGCGGTGGCGTGATGTTCGAGGGCGCGTTTGACCAGTTCGCGCGGATAGACCGGGGTGTGGTTCACGGTGCCGCTCGACTGGACCTCATCGGCGATCAGGCGGTTGCGATGGTCGAGGAAGAGCACCCGGGTCTGTTCGATCCGCTCGCGGGCGAGGACGGCGGTGAGGTATTCGATCAGCCGGTCCCAGTGATTGAGGACGGGGCGGTAGATCACCTCGGCTTTGACGAGGCGGAGGGCGGCGGCCTGGACGATTTTCAGGGCGGCGGCACCGGATTCGCCGAGGCCCTCGACGGTCAGGAGTTCGGCGACCGGTGCGGCGATCGCCTGGGCGTAGGAGCCGAAGCGCGTGACCAGGGCGCGGGCGATCGGTTTGGTGTCGCGCCGGGGAAGGGCGAGGAAGAGCATCATTTCGAGCACTTCGTGATCGGCCAGAGACTCCGGCCCGGCTTTCAGCAGCCGGGTGCGCAACCGGGCGCGATGTCCCTCCGCGCCGTGAACCTCCGGGGGGTGAGGTTCGATGGCGGGTTCGGGGCCCAGATCGAGTTGGATTTCTCCCGATTTACGTGTTTTGCCTGCTTTTTCCACACGTCAAGATTGTCATATCCGGTGTGGTTTGGAAAGCGATCAGGTCGTGGGGATACGTTCACCGGCGGCGAGGGTGAAGACTTCGCAGCCGGTATCGGTGATGCCGATCATGTGCTCGAACTGGGCCGAGAGGCTGCGGTCGCGGGTGACTGCGGTCCAGCCATCGTCGAGGATCTTGACCTCGGGGCGACCGGCGTTGACCATGGGTTCGATGGTGAAGAACATGCCGGGGCGCAGCAAAGGTCCGTCGCCCTTGCGGCCGAAATGCAGCACGTTGGGGGCGGCGTGGAAACGCTGGCCGATGCCGTGGCCGCAGAAATCGCGCACCACCGTGAAGCGCTGGGATTCCACATAGGTCTGGATCGCGTGGCCGATATCGCCGAAGCGGTTGCCCGGTTTGGCCGCCGCGATGCCGCGCAACAGGGATTCGTAGGTCACGTCGATCAGGCGCTTCGCCTTGGTCGAGGCCGTGCCGGCGACGTACATGCGGCTGGAATCGCCGTGCCAGCCGTTCAGGATCACGGTGATGTCGATGTTCAGAACATCGCCGTCCATCAATGCCCGGTCGCCGGGGATGCCGTGGCAGACCACGTGGTTGATCGAAATGCAGGTCGATTTCGGAAAGCCGCGATAATTCAGCGGTGCCGGGATCGCGTTGTGGGCGAGGATATATTCATGGCAGATCGTGTCGAGTTCGCCCGTGGTGATGCCGGGGCGGACGTGCGGGCCGATCATGTCGAGCACCTCGGCGGCAAGTGCGCCGGCTTCGCGCATCGGTGCGAAATCCGCCTTGGTATGAATTGTGATCTGCCGATCTTCGGCCGCGCCGTCCATCACCTGTTCTCCCGTCGTGCCACGTATGTCATGATCCCTAAATGATCCCCGGCGCGGCGGATGGCAAGTTTGCCAGGCGCCGGGCGAGCACGAGACCGATCGCCAGCAGGATCACGATCATGCCGACCACGCCGACCCAGCCGCCTGCGCTCCAGGCGAGGCCGCCGACCGAGCCGGTGACGCTCGACCCCATGTAATAGAGGAACAGATAGAGAGCCGCGGCCTGCGCCCTTGCACCTCTGGCCTGGGCGCCGACCCACGAACTGGCGACCGAGTGGCTCGCGAAAAAGCCGAAGGTGACGAGCGCTATGCCCAGCACGATGAGCGGGAGCGAGTCCGACAGCGTGACCACCGCGCCGGTCAGTTCGATCGCGATCCCGAGCGGCAGCATACGCGACCGGCCGAAGCGGCTGGCGACGTGGCCCATCCATGCCGAGCTTGCGACGCCGACGAGATAGACCGCGAAAATCAGCCCCACGAGGGTCTGCGACAGGTCGAACGGCGGGGCGAGCAGGCGGAAGGTGATGTAGTTATAAACGGTGACGAAGCCGCCCATGATGAGGAAGGCTTCCGCGAACAGAAGGCGCAGGGCGGGATCGGCCAGATGGGCACGGTAGGCGCGGGCCAGAGAGCCGAGGGCGAAGCTGCGGCGGATGAAATGACGCGAGGGCGGCAGGCTGCGCAGGAAGATCAGGCCCGAGACCAGCCCGACCACGCCGATCGTGGCGGTGGCGCGGCGCCAGCCGAAGCCATCCGCGAGAATTCCCGTGAGCAGCCGCCCGGTCATGCCGCCGAAGCCGCTGCCGCCGACATATAATCCCATGGCGAGGCCGATCGATTTCGGGTCGATTTCCTCCGCCAGATATCCCATCGCCACTGCCGGGAGGCCGGAGAGGACCAGCCCGATCGCGGCGCGCATGACCAGGAACCAGCCCCAGTACGGGATTGCCGCCGAGATCATGGTGAGGACCGCCGCACCGAGGATCGAGGCGACCATCATCGGCTTGCGGCCCCAGACCTCGGAGAGCGCACTGGCGATCAGCAGCGCGCCGGCGAGGGTGAAGGTGGTGAGCGACAGGGCGAAACTTGAGACGAGTGGCGAGACGTGGAAATCGGCGGCGAAGACGGGCAGCAGGGGCTGGACGCAGTACATCAGGGCGAAGGTCGCGAATCCTGCCGCGAACATCGCGAGATTGGTGCGCCGGAACGCGGCGGTGCCGCGTGTGATGTGGGGTTCGCTCTCCATCGGCCACCAATGGCAGGTATGGTGCCATGATTTCCAGATGCTTCGGTGCAGGCCTGTGTCCTGCTGGCCGTCCGGGCGGGACGGGCTGGATATTGTTCTGATATCGTAACGATATGGGCGTGCGTGTTCGCCGGGTGGTGTCGGGGAATTTTTCGGCGGGGGGCCGATTGGCGGCTGGTGCCAGGGGGCGAATGATGGGGATGCGGGGCTGCGTGGCGGGATCGCGCTTGCGCCGGGCGCGGCGGTGGGACGAGTCCGGCGTCGCACGGGTTGGATGGCGCGCGTCGGAGGTGATGCTGCGGTGCAGATCAGCGTCCGCACGGGGGCGGCCGGTGCGGTCGGGCGCGGGAAGGTGAGATCGGCGAGTTGGGTGATGAAGGAATCGAGGTGTCGACAGGCGAAGTTCAGCCCGGGATGCTTGTGCGCGAGGACGGCCAGAAGATCCTGAAGGATCTGGATAAGCTTGCCGATGACAGCGGCGGCATCAATGGGGTGAGGTGGTGCGGTGCTGGACACGCAGGCTAATAATCACATGGGGTGGGGGGTGAGAAAGCGGAGTGAAGGGAAGAAGGGCTACTTTTTTGAAAAAAAGTAGCAAAAAACTTTCGCCCCTTTGAGGCACGGGCGTTTTCAATGGCACGGGACCAGATTCAGGAGAGTTTTTTGGTTCTTTTTTGCAAAAAAGAACCGCTTCCCTGGCCTTCCTCAACCGATCACCCCCCGAATGACGTCACCAGCGCGGGGAATGCCGGAGCGGATGGTGGTAGGGCCTTTGGTTCGCCGTTCCGCGATCAGGCGTTCGAGATCGGCTACGTCGCTACTCCACGAGATATCGGCTGTGGTTGCGATTTCCCGGAGGAAGCTGGTCTGGTGGTCGCCTGCGCCGCGGGGGTTGGGGATGGCGACGAAGGGTTTCCGCGCGATCAGCAACTGGATGACGGTGGCGCCGCCGTGGGTGACGAC
>JAQTXO010000370.1 GCA_028688765.1 Acidiphilium sp.
AACCGATCGGACCGGTCTATACCGAAGCCGAGGCCGACCGTCTCGCGAAGGCGCATGGCTGGTCGGTGGCTGCCGACGGGGCGGGGTGGCGGCGGGTCGTCGCATCGCCGTCACCGGTGGATGTCATCGAGCGGCGGTCGATCGCACGATTGGTCAGGGCTGGCGCCCTCGTGATCTGCGGCGGCGGCGGCGGCATACCCGTCGCAAGGGATGCCGCGAACCGGTGGCGCGGGATGGAGGCGGTGATCGACAAGGATGCGTCGAGCGCGATGATTGCCCGCATGATCGGTGCCGATCTGCTGGTGATCCTGACCGATGTCGCCGGGGTTTATCTCGATTACGGCAAGCCGGAGGCGCGCCTGATCAGGGCGGCAAGTCCGGGCGCCCTGGCGGCGCACGCGATTGATTTTCATGCGGGCTCGATGGGCCCGAAAGTGGACGCCGCCTGCGATTTCGCCCACCGCACCGGCAGGCGCGCGGCAATCGGCGCGCTCGACGATCTGCCCGCGATCATCGAGGACCGTGCCGGAACCCGGATCACGTCACGCGAGCCGGCGCTGGTGTTCGCCACGCCGAAAGGCGTGGTGGCAAAATCAGTGAAGTTTCCATGATATGATGCCTCCCAGATTATCATCTGTTGGGAATAAATGTATCGATATCCGTGACCATATATACTTGACTAGGTTTCGATAGGTAATAACATGTCATCCACGGTGAATTCCCGCATGGGACCGGAATACAATGCATTTCTATTTGCGCCGATCGGCGAGGAAGCCAGCGGGCTCAAGCTCAGCGTGCTGTCTGCCCTGGCCCGGCAGAACGTCGATCCCTGGCAGGAAGCAGCGGCGCTCGCCCGGCTTTCGACCTCGGCGGCGCGCTCGCGGCTGGCAAGTACAATCACAGCGGCGCTCGGAAGTAGCATCGACTCAGATGAGGTCGCAGCCCATCTCATCGCGCTGTTGCCCCGGAGCGCACCTGCGGTGGCACCCGCCTCCGGCTTTGCCGCCCGGCTCCGGGCGATGGGTGATCATCGGCCGCGTGGCAACCTGTCCTCGATGACTGGCAGGGATATCGTCATCGTGATCCTGGTGATGGCCGGGCTGACCGTCGGGATGAACTTGTTCATGCCGGATCACAAACCGGGCATTCGCCCTACCGTTCAAGTCACCACGACCAGCCAGCCCAAAACAGTGGCCCCCCGACGTAGCCATGCGTCAGCCGATCGGAGTTTTCAGGAGTCTGAATTTTGACTGATCTCATCGAGATCGACCTGCTCATCCTCGGTGCCGGCGGAGGAATTCTTCTGCCGCGTTCTTTCTCGCCCGCGCCGGGCTTCGCGTCGTCATTGGTCGACCCGATTGCCAATCTGGGCGGCAATTGTCCAACCGAAGGTTGCGTGTCGTCGAAAGCCGGATTCCAATATGCGCTCGCCACCGCCATGAGCCAAAAAACGATACCCCCCGGGACAGACGATACCGTCGGTCAATTTCTCCAGTTATGCCGTCTCATCAAATGGGCATAATGTTTAGCGCTCCTTAAGTAGCGCTTTGATGGAATTTCTCTCAAATAATCCCACGCGTTCGTTTACCGAAGGAGGTATAGTTCATGAGTGACCTGATCGCCATTGCATTTTCCAACGAAGTCGAGGCGGAAGTTGTTCGAACAAGAGTTTTTGCAATGCAAAAAGAATACCTCATCGAGTTGAGTGACGCCGTCATCGCGGTCAAGCAATCTAATGGCCATGTCAAGCTCAACCAGATGGTCCATCCATCGGCAACAGGTGCTGCTGCTGGCAGTTTCTGGGGGTTGTTAGTCGGTCTCATTTTCATGGTTCCGCTAGTCGGCCTTGCAGTCGGCGCGGGTGCCGGCGCACTTGCTGGAGCTCTCACAGATTTTGGGATCAATGACAGGTTCATGAGAGACCTGTCGGAAACGATCCAACCAGGCAACGCCGTTCTGTTTCTGCTAATTCGCAAGATGACGACCGAGAGGGTCCTCGAAGATCTCCGGGGTGCTGGGGGTACAATATTGCGCACGTCGCTCGACCACGCGAAGGAAGGGGCACTCCGAGATGCATTGGCCGACGTTCGGCCTCATGATAACTTCAATATCTCTGCGCAAACGGCTCTCTGACGGACGGATCATTGATTGTCGATCAAGCTCGGCGTCAAAGTTGAGTGAGCCCGATCGGAGATCATCGTGATGATGGAGGAGCGAATGAACCCTACATTTAATAGTGCTGCTTCCGGCAGTGCGCCTGACATGCGTCAACCCCTGGACGATAGCGAACTTCACCGGATCGATTCCTGGTGGCGTGCGGCCAATTACCTGAATGTCGGCCAAATCTACCTCTTGGCAAATCCGTTGCTACGCGAACCCCTGAAGTCCGAGCACATCAAACCACGCCTGCTCGGACATTGGGGTACGGCGCCAGGCCTGAATCTTGTTTATGTGCACGTGAACCGGCTGATCCGAAAATACGATCTGGACGTGATCTACATGGCAGGACCGGGCCATGGGGGACCGGCACTCCTCGCGAATGTTTGGCTTGAAGGGAGCTATACGGAGTACTATCCGGAGATTACGCGAGACGAAGCTGGCATGCTGAAACTCTTTCGCCAATTCTCAACGCCGGGAGGAGTGCCGAGCCATGTCAGCGTACCGACACCGGGGTCGATTCACGAGGGTGGCGAACTCGGTTATGTGCTGGTGCATGCCTTTGGCGCGGTGATGGATAACCCGGATCTTCTGGTGGTTGCCGTGGTGGGCGACGGGGAATCTGAAACGGGACCGCTCGCGGGCAGTTGGAAGGGCATCGACTTCATCAACCCGTCGCGAGATGGTGCGGTGCTGCCGATCCTCCACCTCAACGGTTACAAGATTTCGGGACCCACGGTTTGGGGACGGCACAGTGACGCGAATATCGCGGATTTCTTCCGGGGCCAAGGTTACGAGCCATATTTTGTCGAGGGGGACGACCCGTTCCGTGTGCACCAGGAGTTTGCTGCCGTGCTGGAAAGCGCGGTGCTCGCGATCCGAACCATCCAGCAGGCGGCACGCCGGGGGGAGGCGAGAGAACGGTCGCTTTGGCCGCTGATTGTTCTTCGCACGCCGAAGGGCTGGACAGGCCCAAAAATCGTGGATGGGGTTCCCATAGAGGGCACATTTCGCGCCCATCAGGTACCTGTGGCTGAGGTAAAGGCCAACCCGGAGCACTTGCGCATTCTCGAGCAATGGATGCGCAGCTACAAGCCTGATGAACTATTCGACGAACAGGGACAGTTCCGCCGTGATTATGCTGGACTCGCGCCGGAAGGTACGCGTCGAATGGGCGCCAATCCCCACGCCAACGGCGGGTTGCTGCGAAAACCACTTTCGCTGCCGGACTATACCGATTATGCGGTTAAATTCGAGGAGGCGGCGTGTCGTCGCGTCAGCTCGACTGCTATCTTCGGCCTGTATTTACGTGACATCTATAAAGCCAACCCGCAGAACTTTCGTCTATTCTGCCCTGACGAGACAAACTCCAACAGGCTTGGAGCCGTGTTCGACGTGTCGGATCGATGTCTAGTCAGCGAGATTTTTCCTGGCGACGATCATGTCTCGCACGACGGTCGAGTCATGGAGGTCCTGAGCGAGCATTGCTGCCATGGATGGCTTGAGGGTTATACGTTAACCGGACGGCACGGTTTGTTCGCGACCTATGAAGCCTTCGCAATGATCATTGATTCGATGGCGATGCAGCATGCCAAGTGGATCGAGCATGCGCGCCGGGTTCCCTGGCGTGCGGATGTTCCCTCTTTCA
>JAQTXO010000371.1 GCA_028688765.1 Acidiphilium sp.
TGGGGTGACTTTCGGGTTCGGCATCGGGGCGATCGGACCCGAATGCGACAGATTCAGCGGCTGCGCCTTCAGCCGCTGATCAGACTCCTTTTGCAGTTGCTCCAATTCCTGCCGGGACATCACCTGACCCGGCTTCGGTGGAACCTGCCCATAAGCGCAACCAGCGCTCACAACGATCGCCGCAATCGCGGCACTGAAACCTAGCCTGCCCATCACTTTGCTCCCTTGCTGGATCGGACCACTCTGTTTTTTCAGGCTCTATCGCCAGTGCAAAGCCTAAAAACGCACCCCATCAAATTCCGGTTTCCCCTTGATATTTTCTTCAATGTTGTGAACCAAAGACACCGACATCGGCCACTTTCCAACAGAAAAATCGCCCAACGGGCAATATATCCGGTTGAGCTTCCCGATCGCCCGATTATGCACACAGCGCGCCAAGCCGTAGTCGAGTATGTGACGCGCATCCGCATTCTGCCCCGTCACCATCGAACTTACGAAATACAATCCGATCAGCCCCGCAACCGTCGACGCCGCAATCACCCAAGACCGCTGGACCTTGAACTCACGTCGAGGCGGTGGCTGGGTCAGTTTGCGGATCGCATCGTTCAGATGCGACACCAACGTGCTCACCGCCTGATTGACGGCCCGATCCGCCCCCAAGAGATTGCCACTCTGGTATTCGCCGTGAAGCGTGCCGACGAATCTCTTGAAGACAAGGATCGAGTCATACATCTTCGCCGACTCCTCCCGCATCTCCCGAGAAACCGTGCTACTGCTACGTTCAATCTCTGTCAGTCGGTCGTCGAAAGCTCGATACAATCCCTCCATCGACCGCAATACCTCGGCCTGCGATTCAACGAATAAACCGGCAGGCTCTTCCGCCCGCAGCCCCCAGTCCCCCGCCATCCGCTCCATATTTGCAATCGACCGCTTCAATGCCTCGATCGGGGCCTGAAGATCGGCTTTGCGCTGCCCTGGACCACTGGACCCTTTCTGGACGGCGCTCATGAGGCTTCCGCAATCATAGGCTCGCTTTCAACATAGGGGAGCCACTCGGCCGGAATCCGGGCGAACGTCGTATCAAGACCCTCAGTCCACCACTTGTAGACACGCGTCACATCGAAAATCGACAGCGGAGTAACACCAGCCGGGGTCTTCCGCTCGGCCGCCTCACGGAACGTCAGACCACGCTCCAACACCGCATCGAGACACCTCAATTGAGGCAGCGTCGCAACCACCGCCCCCTTGGCCCGCGCAGCTGCGATCACCGGCGAGGAAAAAACCGGCTCGAAGGCTTTCATCGGTGAGGTGTCACCGCGGATCAACCCCGCGTTCATGACGAACAGCATCTCAACATTGATGCCGTTCCCCACGATCGTCGGATCGAAATGATCGATATCGGCGACGATCGGACCCACCAGCTGCGCAATCACCACCCGCACACCCATCGTCTCCGCGACACTGCTCAAATCCAGATCGTCCAGCATCTTTTGAAGCACGAGATCGCCACCGCCAACGTCCAGCAGCACATCACGCCGGGATGCACTCTGCTCCTCGATCGAGCGTTCCAACCATCCTCGGCGATCATCAATTCCCGGATAATCCGGGCGACGAACGTCAGGAAAAAACGCATCGATGCTGCCGGTCTCGCCATGAGGGTCGATATTCCAGACGTCCAGCCTTGCACCACGCTCTCTGAACCGCTGACCCACGATGTTCAGAAAGGTCGTCTTACCAACCCGACCACGCCCAACTGCAACGATCAAGACGGGTAGCCGCGATTTCGCCGCTGATGACTTTTCAACGGAAATCGCTTCATTTTTTGGCCCAGCCATAATCAAATCTCCTTGTTTTACAACGCACTATCTGCGTCACTCGGAGATCAGACCAATCGCTATCGCCAGTGCAAAGCGTTTTCGGCAGATAAAAAAACTACGCCTCTTCACGTTCCCGTGTAAGTCTCGCAGTTACCCGGCGCGCCACCTCCTGCGCATTCCGGCGCGTGCGAGGATCCATTTCGATCAGATCCTTCATCACATCCTGCATCATCTCATCATGAACCAAATCGGCGCTTGGTTTCGCCACAACAGTCGATGCAGTCGTCACCGGAAGAGCGGGAGAGCGTTCGATCGGTCGCACCATGGCAGCTGGCTCATGCGCATTCGTCCCCTGCGCACCGCTCTCGTTCGTGTTCAGGACGTCCTGCCAGACCCGCGCCGCCAATCGCGCCGAAATGGGCCGCCCTTTGGTATCTCGAAACTTCTGCGCCTCGATCTCGGGTAATGCCAACAGACGCTCCCAGCTGATCCGATGTCCCCCCGAAGCGGCCTTAATGGCTTCTTGATTGACCGTCAGAAATTTACGGAATTCCGACAGCCTCGTGATGTTGTTCAGCGCCCCCGTTGTAAGCCGCTTGGCAACGAAATTTGTGGTGCGCACAGGCATCTACTTTGCGCTCTTTCTCTGCTGGTTATGAGCCGCCATATCCCGTCGGACCTTCCTCCAGATATGTGAGGCGGCAGATGGTGTGATCGGCTCACCTCTACAATTCCGGAATTGCCTGTCACGGATTTCAGGCATTTCGAGGAAATCTATCCAACTTATACTATACCCTTGGGATGCCCCGATAATTTCGTCGTAATGATCAGTGAGAAACACCCGAAATTCCGAGAGGGTCGAGATATGTCTCTGGAATTGAATCGGGCCAAGACGATTACCCGACTTTACTAAAGTCTTTGATATTTTAGCTGATGTCGTTCGACCATCCATGGATACCAGTTCCAATGTGCGATGCGATTATTTGGACAGCTTGAATTTATGTCCCTACCATACGAGACATATGAGTTTCAACGCTCATTCTGTCGTCAATCGGCCGGATTGTATCCCGAATTTCGGGGACTGGAAAAGTTCACTTCAGCCTACAGGGCGTTGCGCGGGATGCGGCATGATATCTGCTTCCAGCACCACCACGCGGGACGGCTGCCAAATTGGAATTAAGCGGCTTCGGGCCTGCCCCCGATCGACACAGGGGCGAGGATCGCAAGGTCACCGCCCTTTTCCATGTCTCAGGATGTCGTTGACCGGTTCTGGTCCCACCTGACGCACGGGCCACCGGAAAGAAACGCGGGGCCAGTTTCGTCATCCCCCTCGCCGCCAGCCGCGCCCGATCACCGCCGGTTGTTCGTCCGATCTTGCCTGGCTCTTCTGCTGGTCTTTCTATTCTAAAGCCGGCCAAGGTCGCGCCGGTTCAACCCCGCCCTTCGGGCGCCGCGCAAGAGCGCGGTTCAGCCACGCCAGCTACCGCAAGGCCGGGTTGCGTAAGCCGCAGGCCCCAAGAGGCCCGCGTCTTCCGCAACCCGACCTCGCGCGCTCGCGTAGCTTCAGGGTTGAGCCACCACGAAGGCCGGCTTTCCCGCTGATCATCAGCAATTCCGCTGATGCAGAAAGGGATCATCCAGATGACATACGTCCGCACGACTGACCGCCTGACCCGCCACGATGGCCGCCGCCTCGCCTCAGGTGGCTTCGAGATCGAGTATATCGAGACACGCAGCACCGCCCACGGACCCGAGACGGTCGTGGTCTGGAGCCGCCCCAGCCAACCCGGAGACATCCCGGAGGATCAGATCCCCTACTGACCGACAGGGCCGGACCCGTAAAGGGTTCGGCCCTTTTGCCGTTCCACAGCAAAATGCCCCGACCACCCGCTGCAGATGAGTGCATCTGCGGTGAGGTCGCCACCTGGGGTAACAGTGCGGCTCCCTCATAATCAACCCTAATCATCGTGCCACACGACCGTCCC
>JAQTXO010000372.1 GCA_028688765.1 Acidiphilium sp.
CCACGCCCTGAGCAACGGGGCGCCGCGCGAGGTCCCAAATGAAAGAACCGCTGTCCACAAGGGACAGCGGTATGGAAAAAAACAAAAATCTATGCGTGATACATAGAACCATCCTCGCGGCACTCCAAGACAATCATGGAAGCGCTTCTCAGCAGGGGCTTGCGTGACTCGACTGTAATCGAGCCGATGGGCCATTTGACTATGAAGGCATAGCCATAACCATTACGCCGGGCGTACTGCACGGCCGCTGTTCGAGCTTCATCAATTGAAGAGAACGTCGTCTCGGTTTGACATGAAGACATAGGCGCCTCCGGGTTCGGGTTGACTGGGTAACTGTTTTTCGAACCGTTCATGCGAGCACTCGATTGCTCCTCGATTGCTCCAGGCAGAGCACACAGGTTCATGCGTCATGTCCCGCCGCGACGTGGGAACCACGGATGATCACTATTCCGGGTCGGGTCCGATGCGCGCGCGCAGGAAAAACCCCCGGCGGCTATGCCGACGGGGGTGGGAAAACAGATTTTTAGCTTAGAAACGGGCGCGAAAAACGGCCCTGGCGGCTCGAAGATGCGCCGCCGCATTCAGGAAGACCGGACGCGAAAACGCCGGCGAAAATCTCCCGATCGTGGATGCGGGCTCGATGTAGAAACTGTTGTCCAGATCATCAACATTGTATTCGTCGAGAATAATCCAGGTGCGTGTCGCGCTGCTTAACCCGACGCGACGCTTCTCGGTGTCCGGCACCTCGATGGCCAGTCGGCCTTCCGCGGGTTGAAGGGTCGTGAGCGGAAAGAAGACCACTTTTCGTTTTCCGCTCTTCAAGGTAGCGATGATGCCAATGACGGTCGGACGATATTTTCGACCATCCTTCAGGCCAGATTCGGCTTCGCTGCTCCAGAGATACGAATACAAGAGCACAGATCCGGTTTTAAGTTCATCCGTCATTATCGTTGCCTTTCGCAAAAGTTTCGGCCGCTTCGATGAACGCCTCGGCGAGATCGTCGGGCATATCCACAAGACGGCCAGCCTGCCGGGTTTCGCCCCTCGACTGGAGCCGGTGATAGTCCTCGACGTTCATCACGACGAGGCGTTCCTTGCCCCGCTGGGTAAGCACAACGGGACGGCGCAGCGCCTCGGTGATGATCTCGCCCGATTTCTTCGAAAGCTCGGTCGTCGTGAAAGCACGCATGATTGTTCTCCTTGAAATTCGTCCCGCAGTTTGCAGCAATCCTATCAAAGCTGCAAATGCTGCGTTGCGTGGCTTCAGCTCGAACATAGTGGGTAGTCCAAGGGATCGGTGTTTTGCGTTGTCATGTGATGTTCCTTTCCAGAGGTATCCGGGGGCGTGATGCCGTGCCGGGCACGAGTGCGAAGGATCTGTCCCGCCGCGACGTGGGAAGACCAGTGTCGTGTCGGGCGGCGCCCGCGCAGGAAAAACCCCCGGCGGCTATGCCGACGGGGGTGGGAAAAAAAGTTTTTAACTTGAAAGCGGGCGATCACGATCACCCTACGTCTGTATCGCCCCTAATCAAGAGTACGTGGTCGCGGGGGAAGTGGTGATTAGAATTTATCTCGGTCCCTCATTGTGGGGTTATGGATCAAGCGACTTCGGTAACGCGGATTTCGCCGTCCGCAGGCGGCGCAACCTCACAAAGCGCGGCGTAGCTGGAATAGCCGGCGTCTTGAGCGAAAACTTCCAAAGCTGTTTCGGCATCCGCCGCCTCGTAAATGCCGAAGTCAGTGCCGGAAATCATGTTGACGATCTGAAAGCGTGCCATTTTGGCCTCCTGTTCGGGTCCTGTGATCGGATTATTCGACGGGACGCGATGATTAAAATCCGGCCACCGCCACCGCGAGGTTAGTCTGACCCCACGGCATATCCGCCGCGTCGAGCAGCCCGTTATTCGTGGCATGCTCCCAGATCGACATGTAATCACACTTCCCGCCGAAATCGCCGTTCCAGAACGCTTCAGCCTCGGCTTCGTTCAGCGCAAAGAAGGCGATTGCCTCCATAATGCGCCGATCGGTCTCGCGGCTGTCCCCCGAATTGATGAAGGCGACGCCGGCGTCGGATTCAATAAACTTTGTCACGGCTAGGTTCCTTTCCAAAGGTATCCGGGGGCGAGACGCCGTACCGGGCACACAAGTGCAAAGTATCTGTTCCGCCGCGACGTGGGAAGATCAACACGTTGAGCAGGGGGGGGACTAAGTGCTCGACCTGTGCGCCTTGAAGACGACCAGGCGCGACAGCGTGAAATTTATGATCGCGGAACCGCCGGACCCCAGCAGCATCGCGAGCGCAGGGATTTGTTTCAGGACGGGCCACGCATGGATAAGCGCGAGAACGCTGCTGGTATAGACGATCGCACCGATTGCGCTGCTTCCGAGAAAAAGTGCCCACTGGCGGGCCGCAGGCAGCCGTGGAGCCCCTTTGAAGGTGTAGAGCCGGTGGCAGACCCAGGTGGTCGAAGCGGCCACCACAAAGCCCACCAGCAATGCTGAGAGGCGGGTCGTCTCGATGCCAGGCGACAAACGGCCACGTAGTCCAAGATAGACACAGAAGTTGACCACATACCCCAGCGATCCCACGGCAAGAAAGCGCATCACCTCGCCGCTGATTTTCCGGATCGCATGTCTCTGGATGGCGTGTGTTGCGTTGGTCTCGTAGAAAGCATGCCGGTAGAAAGCGTGCCGGCGGACGCCGAGATCGGCGCAGGATCTGGTGTTGTCAGGCGACCGATTGTCGGTCGAGGACATCACGACGCCACGCCCTGTTCCGGATGCCTGGCAATCTACGTGGCGATCCACCTGGCGATCCACCGGGCGATCAGCCCGAATGGCGCTTGTGGCGTCGTGCCCGGTGCCCAGCTCCATGCCTGGCCGTGGGCAGTTCGATGCCATGATGCGGACCCGACAGGTAAAGGAACCTGCCTTCGTACAAAGTCTCGATCATCTCCATCCCGGTGATGGCGACACCAGCGGCATTGATGCGGGAGGTCACGGCAGCCTCATCTTCCCCCGCATGGATCATGAACCTGCTTGCGCCTTGAAGCGCCGCCACTGACTGCATGATCGTGTCCACGGATGCCGGGATCTTCGGGGCGGAGACGACCCCCTCCTGGCGCCCCGCCAGCAGCCGACGTGACTTCCTGGCGAGACAGACACCGACCGTGCAGATCGCCTCGATCGGCCGAACGACCCAACGCGATCGTCCGAGATGAATCCTGCCTGCCATCAGTCCGCTCCGTCCCGCGCAGATTCCAATATCCGCCGGCCGGACGAAGCCCGCACGGGTTCCGGGCACATGATCGTGGAACGCCAGTCGATGGGCCGCCTGTCCATGAAAAGATAGATATTGGACGACAGTCCACCGGCGACCAGACCAGTATAGCCGGTGACAGTGCTGACGCCCCCGGCCAGCCCCGCGCCCCCGGGGGCCGCAGCCGCGAGTGCTGCCCGATCCATCAGGATCAACATTGCCGGATCTGCCCATTTTTGCCTGCCGACCAGGCGGCAGGCAACGCGAAAAAGACGGTCGCTTGCCGCCACGAACGGCAGACCGGTGTGGTGCTCGACCGGAAAGTATCGGTTGGGGATCGTGACGAACACACGGGGCGCGACCCGCAACATCTCTGACAGAAGGAATTTCTGTGCCTGGGGCGAGCCGACATGCTCAAGAACGGCATTCGAGACCGCGATGTCGAAGCTGTCGTCATCGAATGGCAGTGATCCCGATCCGCCGATTCCGACGAACCGGCTCTCCGGAAAGCGATGACGAAAGTCGCGCCCGTGTCCCC
>JAQTXO010000012.1:0-6865 GCA_028688765.1 Acidiphilium sp.
GGCGCGGCTGTCGATCCAGTCGATCGTGCAGGGAATGGCGGCAAGGATGCGGCCCAGCGCGCGCCCGACATGGCCCGCGCCATGCAGTTGCAGGTGAAACCGTGGTTGCGGCGGCGGCAGCACGGCTTCGAACCACGGGCGGTAGGCCAGAACCACCACCCCGCCGCAGCATTGGCCGAGATGCGGGCCGAGCGCGCGGGTCTCGGTGATGTCATCGCGCGGGGTGCCGTGCCGGTGCCAGACTGCCAGCAGGGCGCGGGCTCGTTCGATGGCGACGAATTCGAGTTGGCCGCCGCCGATGGTGCCCTCGATCCCGTCCGCCCGCACCAGCATCAGCGCGCCCGGCTCGCGTGGTGCGGAGCCGAGCACGGTACGGATTTCGACGCAGACGCCGGACGGCACCGCCTGACTCACGGCGCACCGCCCTGAATTGCGACGATCGCATCGAGGATCGCCTCCGGGGTCGCCGGGGCGCGCAATGGCGGATCGGCGTCGGTGCCGCCGCAGGCCGCGATCGCATCCCTGATCGCGAGCAGGACCGAGAATGCCAGCAGCATCGGCGGTTCGCCCACCGCTTTCGAGCGATGGATGGTCGCCTCGGCATTTGGATTGTCGAACAGCCGCGTGTGCAGCGCATCCGGGCAGTCGTTCGCGGTCGGGATTTTATAGGTGCTCGGCGCATGGGTCAGCAGTCGGCCCGTCGCCGGGTGCCAGACCAGTTCCTCGGTGGTCAGCCAGCCCATGCTCTGGATGAACCCGCCCTCGATCTGGCCGATATCGATCGCGGGGTTCAGCGAGCGCCCGGCATCATGCAGGATATCGGCGCGCAGCAGCGAAAACTCGCCGGTCAGCGTGTCGATGATCACCTCGCTGACCGCCGCACCGTAGGCGAAATAATAAAACGGGCGGCCTTTGAGCGCCTTGGGGTCCCAGTGCACTTTCGGCGTGGCGTAGAACCCGTCGCTCCAGAGCTGGACCCGCGCTTCATAGGCCTGGCGGACGAGTGCGGTGAAATCCATTGTCGTGGTGCCGATGATCACCTGATCGTTGATGAATTTCACGGCGTCCGGCGTGCCGCCGTGGCGCGCGGCGGCGAAGTCCGCGAGCCGGTTGCGGATGGTCAATGCCGCGTCGCGCGCCGCCATGCCGTTGAGATCGGCCCCGGTCGAAGCCGCGGTGGCCGAGGTGTTGGCGACTTTCGAGGTATCGGTTGCGCTGCACCGCACCGCGGCGAAGCCGATGCCGAGCGCATCGGCCACGACCTGCGCCACCTTGGTGTTCAAACCCTGGCCCATCTCGGTGCCGCCATGGTTCACCAGCACGCTGCCATCGACATAGACATGAACGAGCGCGCCGGCCTGATTGAGGTGCGGCACGTTGAACGAGATGCCGAATTTCACCGGGGTCAGGGCGATGCCTTTTTTCAGCACGTCATTGTCGCGGTTGAACGCTGCGATGTCAGCACGCCGCCGGTCGTAGGCCGCGCTATGGGCGAGATCGTCGATGATCGGGGCGATCACGTTGTCCTCGACGGTCTGGCCGTAAGGTGTGACGTTGCGGGTGTGGGTGCCGTAGAGATTGGCGCGGCGCACCGCGAGCGGATCGTGACCGAGAGTGCGTGCGATCCGGTCCATGATGATCTCGATCAGCAGCGCTCCCTGCGGGCCGCCGAAGCCCCGGAATGCGGTATTGCTCTGGGTGTTGGTCCGCGCGATGAAGCCGTGGATCGCGACTTCCGGCAAATAATAGGCATTGTCGAGATGGCAGAGGGCGCGGGTCATGACTGCACTCGACAGATCGGCGGAGTGGCCGCCATTGGCGATCAGCGTGGCATCGAGCGCGAGGATTCGCCCGGCATCGTCGAACCCCACCTGATAGTCGTAGTCGAACGGATGGCGGCGGCCGGTGATCAGGAAATCATCGTCGCGGTCGAGCCGCAACTTGACCGGCTGACCGAGCCGCGCCGCAGCGAGTGCCGCAGCGCAGGCGAACAGGGCGGATTGCGATTCCTTGCCGCCGAACCCGCCGCCCATCCGTCGGCATTCGACCAGCACCTGATGGCTGCGCCAGCCGAGGACATGCGCGATCAGATGCTGCATCTCGCTGGGGTGCTGGGTCGAGCAATGGACCCGCATTCCCTGGTTTTCAGTCGGCAGCGCGTAGGAAATCTGCCCCTCCAGATAGAATTGCTCCTGCCCGCCGAGGCTGAACTGGCCGTCGAGGCGATGGGGCGCGGTTCGCAGGGCCAGATCCAGCGCGCCCGGCGCGGTTTCGCGCACGAGGTGCGTGGGCGGCAGCAGAGAATCCCCGAGCGCAAAGGCCTCACGCGCGGTCAGCACCGGGGAGGCGGGTTCGATGGTCAGGAAGTCCTTGATCCGCGCCGCCGCGCGCCGTGCGAGGTCGCGCCCGGTCGCGACGATCAGGGCGATCGGCTGACCGAGATAACGCAGATCGCTTTCGGCGAGCACCGGGTCGTCATGGAAGACCGGCCCGCAATCATTGGCTCCGGGAATGTCCGCGGCGGTAAAGACCGCGACCACGCCGGGCATGGCGCACAAGGCGTCGCGATCGATGCCGAGCAATGTTCCCGCTGCGACCGGAGACAGGCCGAGTGCGGCGTGCAGCGTGCCGGCGAGTTCGGGGATGTCATCGGTATAGGGCGCGGCCCCGGCGACATGCAGATGGGCCGATTCGTGGGCGGGACTGATGCCGACCCGATTGCCCGCCGCCATCGCTTCCGCTTCCGCCGCATCGAGCGCGAGGGGGATATGGCCGGCAAATCCCGGCTGACGCAGGGCACGGACATCCTGGTTCATGCCGCACCTGCCAGGGTGAACTGCCGCACGCGGGTGGCCGACGGGGACCGGCTTCGCTCGGGCTGGGTTTCCAGCCAGAAGCGCCAGAGCAGATTGCGCGCCGCGCGCATGCGGTAGGCGCTCGATGCCCGCAGATCGGACAGGGGTGCGAACTCCTGTTCCAGCGCCGCCATGGCGGCGCGAACACCTTCCTCGGACCATGGCGCATCCTGAAGGATCGCCTCGGCCTTCCGGGCGCGCCGGACCGTGGCCGCCATACCCCCGAATGCGATGCGGATGTGGCGGACGGTGCCGCCTTCCAGCGCCACGGCGAGACCGCAGCTGAGGGCGGAAATATCGCAATCGAACCGCTTCGATACTTTATAGGCGCGGATCAGCGTGCCGGGAGCGGGGAGGGGAATCTCGATCGCGCGGAGAAACTCGCCGGGGACGAGATCGTTGCGCATGTAGTCGTGATAGAACGTGCTCAACGGGAGCGACCGAGTTTCCTCGCCGTGCTGGAGGATCAGGCGTGCATCGAGCGCCATCAGCACCGGCGCGGTATCGCCGATCGGCGAGCCGTTGGCGATGTTGCCGCCCATGGTTCCGGCGTGGCGCACCGGCGGGCCGGCGAACCGCACCGCCATTTCCCTGATGTCCGGGATCAGCGCGATCAATGCGCCCCAGGCATCTTCGAGCGGCACGCCGGCGCCGATCCGCAGCGTGTCACCCTCGTGTTCGATCAGGCGCAGGTCCGCGACATCGCCGAGATAAAGCAGATCTCCGACATCGCGGAACTGCTTGTTGACCCACAGCCCGATATCCGTGGCACCGGCCAGCAGGCGCGATCCGGGGGTTCGGGCATAAAGCGTGGCGAGGGCCGCGATGGTGCGGGGTGCAATGAAATGGTCGATGCGAGAGGGTCCGGTCGCGACGGTCGGGGTGCCGGACGCCGCATAGGTGAAGATCTCAGGTGTTTCCGCCGCGATCCGGTCGAGAGACGCCTCGATGGGGGCGGTATCGAGCAGGGCAGGGGGCAGGGTGAACATGCGCTCGCCGGCATCGAGGATCGGGCGGTAGCCGGTACAGCGACAGAGATTTCCGGCGAGCCCGTCGGCCAGCGCGGCACGGTCCGGCCTGGTGCCTGCCGTCATGTGGTTCACGTAGAGCGCGAACAGCGACATCACGAAGCCCGGCGTGCAGAAGCCGCATTGCGACGCGTGGCAATCGACCATCGCCTGCTGGACCGGGTGGAGCGGCGCGCTGGTCATGCGGCGCAGATCCTCGATGGTCAGCAGCGCCTTGCCGTGCAGGGTCGGCAGGAAGCGGATGCAGGCGTTGATCGGGCGCAGGATCAGGCCACCGGCCCGAATGCCGGATGTCCGCATTGCTGAAGATGGGGCATCCGGCCCGGCGCGTTCCGCCACGATGACGGTGCAGGCGCCGCAATCGCCTTCGGCGCAACCTTCCTTGGTGCCGGTCCGGTGGGCGGAGGCGCGGAGCCATTCCAGCACGGTGCGGGTGATCGGCTGATCATCGACCGCGACGATACGGCCGTCGAAATGGAATTTGATACGCTGCTGCATCATGCCCTGCGTCTGTTGACGGTGTTCGCGCATGACCCGATTGGGGCACGCGAGTGCCAGGGTAATCAAGAACAATCGGCAAGCGGAGGCGAAATTGATCGTATAAGCCGCCGCTTATGATAATGGCATCCCCCGGGCATCCCTACGGGATGGAACAGTGTAACATATTGCTCTTATTGTATTATTCCCCGTTGATTCCGTATCGTGAAAACGATGTTGCAAATCGGGGCGCAGCACGCGACGTTGCGGAACGAGACGAACGGCAAGGGTGGAAAACCGTCATGGCGAGAATGAGAGCGATCGAGGCGGCGGTGCGTGTGCTGCGGCGCGAAGGGGTCGATACCGCGTTCGGCGTACCCGGTGCGGCGATCAACCCGCTTTACGCGGCTTTGAAGGCGGATGGCGGCATCCGCCACATCCTCGCGCGCCATGTCGAAGGTGCGTCGCACATGGCCGATGGCTATTCGCGGGCCGCACCCGGCAATATCGGCATCTGCATCGGCACGTCGGGTCCGGCGGGAACCGACATGATCACCGGGCTGTACGCGGCGCAGGCGGATTCCATCCCGATCCTGTGCATCACCGGCCAGGCGCCCCGGGCCAAGCTGTTCAAGGAGGATTTCCAGGCGGTCGATATCGAGACCATCGCCAAGGCGGTGACAAAATGGGCGGTCTGCGTGCGGGAACCGGCGCTGGTGCCGATGGTGTTCCAGCAGGCCTTCCACATCATGCGCTCGGGCCGGCCCGGACCCGTGCTGATCGACCTGCCGATCGACGTGCAGATGGACGAGATCGAATTCGATGACGAGACCTACGCGCCTCTGCCGGTTCACCGCCCGGCGGCCTCGCGGCGGCAGGCGGAAAAGGCGATCGCGATGCTCAACGCATCCCAGCGTCCGCTGATCGTCGCAGGGGGCGGGATCATCAATGCCGATGCCGCGGACCGGCTGGTGGAATTCGCCGAACTCACCGGCGTTCCGGTGATCCCGACGCTGATGGGCTGGGGCACGATCCCCGACGATCATCCGCTGATGGCCGGCATGGTCGGACTGCAGACCTCGCACCGCTACGGCAATGCCAATTTCCTTGAATCCGACTTCGTCCTCGGCATCGGCAACCGCTGGGCCAACCGCCATACCGGCTCGGTCGAAACCTACACCAAGGGGCGGAAATTCGTCCATGTCGATATCGAGCCGACCCAGATCGGCCGGGTGTTCGGCCCGGATTTCGGCATCGTGTCCGATGCCGGGGCGGCGCTGGACCAGTTCATCGCGGTGGCGCGCGATCTGAAGGCGCAGGGCAAGCTGCCGGACCGCACGAGCTGGGCCGGTGATTGCGCGCACCGCAAATCGGTCATGCTGCGCAAATCGCATTTCGATCAGGTGCCGCTCAAGCCGCAGCGCGTCTATCAGGAGATGAACGAGATTCTGCCGCGCGATACCTGCTACGTCACCACGATCGGCCTGTCGCAGATTGCCGGGGCGCAGTTCCTGCGGGTGTATCAGCCGCGCAACTGGATCAATTGCGGTCAGGCCGGCCCGCTCGGCTGGACCCTGCCTGCGGCGCTCGGCGTGCGCGCGGCCCTGCCGGACAAGACCATCGTGGCCCTCTCCGGCGATTACGATTTCCAGTTCATGCTGGAGGAACTCGCAGTGGGCGCGCAGCACAAGCTGCCCTATCTGCATGTCGTGGTGAACAATTCCTATCTCGGCCTGATCCGTCAGGCGCAACGCGGCTTCCAGATGGATTTCGAGGTGAGCCTCGCCTTCGACAACATCAATGCCGGTCCCGATCAGGACGATGTGCGGGGCTACGGTGTCGATCACGTCGCGGTGGCCGAAGGACTCGGCTGCAAGGCGATACGGGTGAAAAGCCCCAACGAGTTCAAGGACGCCTTCGCCCGCGCCCATGCGCTGATGGACGAGTTCAAGGTGCCGGTGGTGCTCGAATTCATCCTCGAACGGGTCACCAACATCGCGATGGGTACCGAGGTGGATGCGGTCAACGAGTTCGAGGAAATCCTCTGCCTCGATCCCAATCTGTCGCTGCGTTCGAGCCAGGAGATGGGGCGGGCCGACCCGAGACCGCTCGAAACCACCGCAAAATCCTGAGCGCCCGCGACCAACCAGCACGGAGATCCTATGCCCCGCTTTGCCGCCAATCTGACCATGTTGTTCACCGAACTGCCCTTCCTCGACCGGTTCGCCGCCGCGCGCAAAGCGGGATTCGAAGCGGTGGAGTTTCTGTTCCCCTATGCGTTCGGCAAGGACGCGCTGAAATCGGCGCTGACCGATAACGGTCTCAGCCTGATCCTGCACAATCTTCCGGCGGGCAACTGGGAAGGCGGCGAGCGCGGCATTGCCTGCGATCCCGCGCGGCGCGACGAATTCCGCACCGGGGTCGCGCGGGCGATCGACTACGCCACGGCACTCGGCTGCCCCAAGGTCAATTGCCTGGCGGGGATCGTGGCACCGGAGAACGCCG
>JAQTXO010000012.1:6875-15918 GCA_028688765.1 Acidiphilium sp.
CCCGCGCCACCCTGATCGAAAACCTGAAATTCGCGGCTGCCGAACTCGACAAAGCCGGCCTGATGCTTCTGCTGGAGCCGGTCAACACGCGCGATATTCCGGGGTTTTTCGTCAATCGCAGCGCGCAGGCGCTCGCGATCATCGCGGATGTCGGCGCACCGAACCTGCGCCTGCAATACGACATCTATCATTCGCAGGTGATGGAGGGCGATCTCGCCCGCAGCATCGAGACCCATTTCGCCCGGATCGGCCATCTGCAACTCGCCGACAATCCCGGCCGCCACGAGCCCGGCACCGGCGAAATCAACTACGCCTATCTGTTTCGCCGGATCGACGAGCTGGGTTACGATGGCTGGATCGGCTGCGAATACAAGCCCGCCACCACGACCGAAGCGGGTCTCGGCTGGATCGATCTTTATCGCAAGGAGCATGGCGCGTGAGTAAAATCGGGTTCATCGGCCTCGGGATCATGGGCAAACCGATGGCGGAGCATCTGCTCGCCGCCGGCCATGACCTGCATGTTCTCAAATCCAGCCGCCAAAGCGCCGCGCTGATCGCGAAAGGGGCGAAACCCTGCGACGCCGCCAAAGCGCTCGCCGCCGCAGCGGAGATCATCATCACCATGGTCCCCGACACGCCCGATGTCGAAGCCGTGCTGTTCGGCGACTCCGGCGTGGCCGCCGGGCTCGCTCCGGGCAAGATCGTGGTCGATATGAGCTCAATTTCGCCGATCGAGACCAAGGCATTCGCAAAACGCATCAACGATCTTGGGTGCGACTACCTCGATGCGCCGGTCTCCGGCGGCGAGGTCGGGGCCAAGGCGGCGAGCCTGACCATCATGGTCGGCGGCCCGGAAAAGACCTTCGAGACGGTGCGGCCGATTTTCGAAAAAATGGGCAGGAACATCACCTTGGTCGGCGGCAATGGCGATGGCCAGACCACCAAGGTCGCCAATCAGATCATCGTCGCCCTGACCATCGAGGCGGTGGGTGAGGCGCTGGTGTTCGCGTCCAAGGCGGGGGCCGATCCGGCGCGGGTGCGCGCGGCGCTGATGGGCGGCTTTGCCAATTCGCGGGTGCTGGAGGTTCATGGCGAACGCATGATCGCCCGCAACGTCACGCCGGGGTTCCGGATCGAATTGCACCAGAAGGACCTCAACCTCGCTTTGTCCGGCGCGCGTGCGCTCGGGGTAAGCTTGCCGAATACCGCGACGTGCCAGGAGTTGTTCAACGCGGCGAGTGCCGCCGGTGGCGCGGCATGGGATCATTCCGGCATGGTCCGGGTGCTCGAACGCCTCGCCAATCACGAGATCGGCGCGGCCTGAGGCGCGTCATGGCGCCGGTCGGGCCGGAGGTGCTGGAGCGGATGTTCGCCGCCGCGATCGAGGCGGCGCTGCCGGGCCACTGCCTGCCGCCGCATCTGCCGCCCCCGCCGAAAGGCCGCACCATCGTGATCGGTGCCGGAAAGGCGGCGGCGGCGATGGCGGCGGCGGTCGAACGGCACTGGCCGGAGTCGAGCAGGCTCGAAGGCCTCGTGGTCACCCGCTACGGCCACGGCGTCGGTCCGCTCGCGCGGATCGAGGTGGTCGAAGCCGCGCATCCGGTGCCCGACGATGCCGGGCAGCGTGCGGCGTCGCGGATGCTCGCGATGGTCGCGGGTCTCACTGCGGACGATCTGGTGCTCTGCCTGATGTCGGGCGGGGCGTCGGCCCTGCTCGCGCTCCCCGCGCCCGGGATCGACCTTGCGGCGAAGCAGGCGGTCAATCGCGCACTGTTGCGCAGCGGTGCCGGGATTCACGACATGAATTGCGTGCGCAAGCACCTTTCGGCGATCAAGGGTGGCCGCCTTGCCGCCGCCGCGGCACCTGCCGAGATCGTGACGCTGCTGATCTCGGACGTGCCGGGGGACGATCCTTCGGTGATCGGTTCCGGCCCGACCGTGCCGGATGCCACCACCAGCGCCGAGGCCAGCGCGATCCTGCGCCGCTACGCGATCGAGCCGCCGCCTGCCGTTGCCGCCTGGCTGGCCGACCCGGCCTCCGAAACCCCCAAGCCGGGTCATCCCGCGTTCGACCGCGCCCGCACGGTGATGATCGCAACGCCGTTCCGCTCGCTCGAAGCCGCCGCCGCCATCGCGCGCGAGGCCGGGGTCACGCCGCTCATTCTCGGCGATGCGATCGAAGGCGAAGCCTGCGAAGTCGCGCGGGTGATGGCCGGGCTCGCCCGCAGCTGCGCCGAGCGCGGTCATCCGGCATCGCCTCCCTGCATCCTGCTCTCGGCGGGCGAAACCACCGTGACGGTGCGCGGCAAGGGACGGGGCGGGCGCAACGCCGAATTCCTTCTCGCCCTCGCCGTCGCGCTTGACGGCAACCCCCGGATCTACGCCGTCGCCGGCGATACCGACGGGATCGACGGTACCGAGGATAATGCCGGCGCGCGCCTCGATCCCGATACACTGACCCGCGCCCGCGCCGCCGGGATCGATCCGGTGGCGGCGCTGATCGATAATGACGGATATGGTGTGTTCAGCCGGCTCGACGATCTGATCGTGACCGGCCCGACCCGCACCAATGTCAATGATTTCCGGGCGATCCTGATCCGCTGATCGCGAGTGTTCAGATCGCCGATTGCACCTGCCGCGCCGCTTTACGGTGGTCCGCGATCAGCCCGGCGAGGTCGAGTCCCGGGATCGCCCCATCGATCACCCGCCATTGCCCGCCGATCATCACCCGGTCGGCCCGGTGGGCGCCGCAGACGATCAGGGCGGCGAGCGGATCGCCCGCGCCGGAGAAGCGGGTTTCATCGAGGGTGAACAGCGCGAGATCGGCCTGCATCCCCGGTGCGAGCCGCCCGAGATCGGGCCGCCCGAGGCAGTTGGCCGAGCCTTCGGTCGCCCAGCGGATCGGGTCGGCGAATCCGGCGGCGCCGATGCCGCCGCGTGCGCGTTGCAGCAGCAGGGCCTGGCGCAATTCCTGGATCATGTTCGAACCATCATTCGAGGCCGAGCCATCGACCCCGAGCCCCATGGCGACGCCGCGCCGCTCCATCGCACAGACCGGGCACAGGCCCGAGCCGAGCAGCATGTTCGAGGTCGGGCAATGCGCGACCCCCATTCCGGCGCGGCCCATGCGCTCCTGTTCGGCGGCGGTGAAATGAATGCCGTGGGCGAACCATGTGTGGTCGGTCAGCCAGCCGAGTTCCTCGACGTAATCGAGCGGGCGCTTGCCGAACCGGGCGAGGCAGAATTCGTTTTCATCCTCGGTTTCGGCTAGATGGGTATGGAGCCGGACGCTGAGTGCCGTGGCCTGACGGGCAGTCTCGCGCATCAGATCCGCCGAGACCGAGAACGGCGAACAGGGGGCGAGTGCCACCTGGGTCATCGCGCCCGGGCCGCGCTGATGCCAGCGCTGCACGAGGCGTTCGCCGTCGGCGAGGATGACGTCGATCCGCTGGGTGACCGATTGCGGCGGCAGGCCGCCATCCTCCTCCGAGAGATCCATCGAGCCCCGGCACAGCACCACCCGCATGCCGAGTGCGGCGGCTTCCTCCATTTCGATATCGATCGCATCGGGCAGGCTCGCGGGGAACAGATAGTGATGATCCGAGGCGGTGGTGCAGCCCGAGAGCATAAGTTCGGCCAGCGCGATCCGGCAGGCGAGGCGGAAGGCATGCGGGGTGATCCTCGCCCATACCGGATAGAGCGCGACCAGCCAGTCGAACAGTTTTTTATCGAGGGCGGGGGCGAAGGCGCGGGTCAGCGTCTGGTAGAAATGATGATGCGTGTTGATCAGTCCGGGCAGCACCACGTGACGGGACGCATCGAAGACCTCATCGACCGGTGCTGCCGGAACCTCGCCGGGCGCGATGAGTTCGGCGATGATGCCGTCCTCGATGACGAGCCCGGCCTCGGCGCCCTGCGGCATGCCGCCCAGCGGCGTTCTGATCCAGCGGCGCATCTCAGAAGCCGAAATTCAGCTGGGTGCCGACCGCGACCGCGTGGCGGATGTTCGGGTTCGGCACCGGAATGTCGAACAGGAACTGATCGGGGTTCAGCGTCACATCGATATAGGGTTTCAGCGCGATGCCGTGCCACAACGCGATGCCGTAATTGGCCTCGAAGATCTCCTCGGTGTTAGACATATGTTCGGCCCCGCCATGCGCCGCGATCGTATCGTCCAGCGCACCGGTCACGCGCGGATTGAACACGTAATAGGCCGCCGAAACCCCCGCCGTATCATGGGGCCGGCCGGGAAACGTGCCCTGCATCACCGCGCCGATCTGGTAATAGGCAGTGACCGGAGCGTGGCCCTCGACCGCGAACTGACCGGCCGTGAACCCCCAGAGCCGCCGGGCCGCCTTGGCCGCGCCATCCCGCCACAAGACCTGCTGCGCCTGCAGGTAGATGACGCTCTGCGCGCCGTCGAGCGCCGGATTGCCACCGGCGAACGCCAGTTTGCCGCCTGTTGCGTTGTACCGGGCATCGGCGAAGTCGGAGCTGTCGTAATAGAACCCGACATCGTAGCGCCCCGGCATCGAGCTGCCATCGGCCTCTGTGGTGTAACCGAATTCGACCGGCACGAACGCCCCGGTGGCACCCTGGAACGACCAGCCATCGTTCCACGGAAAGCCGCCGCCGCCATACTGGCTCGGGTTGGATTCCGAAACGCCGAGTTTCATGTAGGTCTGCGGCGTCGGGTCGAGTTCCATTTCTCCGCCCCAGACCGCGATCGGGTAGAACGGCTCGTTGCTGTCGGCAGACCAGTTGAACGGAACCAGATTGCTGCACAGCGAGGATTCGAACTGACAGTACAGCGAGGAGGTTCCGAAGTAATTCGCCAGCGTGGTCCGGCCGACGACGTAGGAGAACGCCCCTCCGGCAAGTTTCTGTCCGAAGGTCAGCTGGGTCAGCCGGGTATGATTGTCCGGCCCGGCGCCGCCGAGGAAGCCGACCGAACTGCCGGTGAGGTCGTTCACCCCCTGCGGGAAGCCGCCGAACCTGGAGTCGATCGAGAAATCGATGCTGGCGCCCGGGATGTCGGCGAGCTTGGCGAGGTCGAAATTCGCCCCGAAGGCGAGATCGCTGAAATAGACATCGGCGCGTTTCACGCCCCCGCTGACATTGGCGTAGAGATTACCCTCGTAATAGCCTGTGATGTCGATACCCGACTGGTGCAGGCTCTGTTCCGCCGCAGCGATGGCGTGGAGCGGTCCGACTTCGGACTGCGGCGTCGTCTGCGGCGTGGTCTGGGCGGAAGCAATCGCGGGCAGGATGCCGAGAAGGGCGGCGGCGAGCGCAAGGGCGCGGGGATGCCGCTGATGAAACACGATCATGATCTGGCTTTCTCGATGATGAGGGCGGGACGGGACGATCAGGGCAGCGGAGTGACGGCGGGTTCGGCAGCCGGCACGCCGGCATGGCCTGCGGCTTCGTGCCCGGCCGGGCGCGGCCCGCGCGGAGCTCCGTTGAACCACAGATTGCTCAGCACGGCTGAAATCGCCGCCAGAAAAATCCCGCTCTGGACGAAGGGTTGCAGCCCGATCGGCACCGCATGAAAAAATTTCCCTGCGACCACCGGGATCATCGAGATGCCCAGGCTGATCGCGACGATGTAGGAATTATGCTGGTGTTTTTCGAAATCGACCGTATGCAGAATCCGGATGCCGGTCGCCATCACCATGCCGAACATCACGACCCCCGCGCCGCCGAGCACGAATTGCGGGATCGACGCGATGATGAACGACATTTTCGGAATCAGCCCGAGCGCCAGCAGAATCGCCCCGGCGGTCGCGCACACCCAGCGGCTGCGCACCCCGGTGATGCCGACCAGCCCGATATTCTGCGAGAACGAGGTATGGGGAAACGAATTGAACGTGCCGCCGATGACGGTCGCTAATCCGTCCACCAGAAGCCCGCGGCGGATGTCCTTGTCGTCGACCGGTTTGTCCACGATCATGCCGAGTGCCATGAACATGCCGCTCGACTCGATGAACGTGACCATCATGACCACCACCATGGTGGCGATGGCGACCGGATGAAACGTCGGCAGCCCGAAATGGAACGGTGTGATCACCCCGAACCAGCCGACCTTGCCGATGCCGTGCAGCGACACCCGCCCGAGCAGCACAGCTTCGATGAACCCGAAGATCAACCCCAGCAGCACCGCAATATTGGCAGTGAAACCCCTGCCGTATTTCGCGAGCACCATGATGAACAGCAGCACGCTGAGCGAGACGATCAGGAACACCGGTGCGCCGTAATGCGGATTGCCGACGCCTCCTGCCGCCCAGTTGATGCCGACCGGAATGAGATTGAAGCCGATCGCGGTGATCACGATGCCCTGCACCAGCGGCGGGAAGAACCGCAGCAGCCGGCTCGCGAACGGGGCGAGTCCGATGGCGATGAAACCGGCGGCGATGGTCGCCCCGTAAATGCCCGGCAGACCGAGCGCCGGATCGCCGACCATCACGATCATCGGCCCGACAGCCGCAAAGGTCACCGCCATGATCACCGGCATGCGGATGCCGAACGGGCCGAGCCCGACCGATTGAAGCAGCGAGCCGATGCCGCAGCAGAACATGTCCGCACTGATCAGATATCCGGTCTGAGCCGTGCTCAGATGCGCAACGCCCGCAATGATCAGCGGCACCGCGACGGCACCGGCATACATCACCAGCACGTGCTGCAGGCCGAGGGTCAGCAGGCGGCCCGGCGGCAGCCAGGCATCGATGGCGTTGGTGGTCGCGTTATTGGACATGAATTCCCTTTCTCATCCCGTTGAAGCC
This sequence comes from Acidiphilium sp., assembly GCA_028688765.1. Classification (GTDB taxonomy): domain Bacteria; phylum Pseudomonadota; class Alphaproteobacteria; order Acetobacterales; family Acetobacteraceae; genus Acidiphilium; species Acidiphilium acidophilum. Next base: position 13,658 of record JAQTXO010000012.1, read on the forward strand.
GTATTCGATCGACGAGCCGGGTAACGGGTTTCCTGTAGAGACGCAGCGATATGTCGCCGCTTTATTGATGAGCGCTTTGAGCGGCGCCATGCGCATGGTCTATGGGCGATCGCGCCCGCGCCACAGCGGAAATAGACATTATAAGTCAGATCGTATGATCGTTGCCCAACGGGTCGCCGACGGGTCGGCGATCAGGCGACGGGGATCGATCTCCTGCCGGGGTTCAGCGGCAGATCCGCGCCACGGCTTCGGCGATATCGGCTTCGCTCGCACAATAGGAAAACCGGACGAAATCCTCCCCATGCGCCGGGTCGAAATCATGGCCGGGAGTCGCCGCGACATGATGATCGTAGAGCAGATGGCGGCAATACGCGGTGCTGTTCCAGCCCCTGGCCCCGATATCGGCATAGAGATAGAACGCACCGTCCGCCGGGGAAATCCGGTCGATCCCGGCGCGCGGCAGGGCTTCGAGCAGGATTTCGCGCGAGCGCGAGAACCGCTTCCGGCGGGCCTGCAATTCGTCATGGCAGTCGAATGCCGCGAGCGCGCCGATTTGCGAGATATGCGGCGCACAGATGAAAAAATTCTGCGCGAGGCATTCGACCGGGCGGATCAGATCCTCGGGGAGTACCATCCAGCCGATCCGCCAGCCGGTCATCGAAAAATACTTCGAGAACGAATTGATCACGATGGCGGAGGCGCTGTAACTCGCCGCCGTCGCCGCCGGTTTGCCGAAGGTCAGCCCGTGATAGATCTCGTCACTGATCAGGCGGATGCCCGCGTTGTGGCAGTAGCGCGCGAGGGCGGCGAGATCATCCGGCGCCAGCATCGAGCCGGTCGGGTTGGCAGGGGAGGCGATCAGCAACCCGTCCGGTGGCGGGTCCAGCGCCTCAAGCATCGCGACGGTCGGCTGAAATCCGTTCGCGGCGGTCGCCGGCAGCAATTGCGGGCGCAGGCCCAGCGCCGTCATGATATTGAGGTAGGGCGGATAACAGGGGATCGTCAGCGCGATGGTGTCGCCCGGCTCGAACGCCGCGAGAAACGCAAGCGGAAAACCCGCCGAGGCCCCTGCGGTGATCGCGATCCGGCCAGCATCGACCGCGAGCCCGTACCAGTCGGCGTAATGGGTCACGATGCGTGCGCGCAGATCCTCGCGACCCCGCGCCTCGGTGTAGCCAAGGGGAAGTCCGCTCGCGAGGGAACGGGCGACGGCTTCACGCACCAGCTCCGGCGCGCCTTCCGCCGGTTGGCCGACCTCCATGCGGATCACCCGTCGGTCCGCTGCCGCCGGACTCGCCGCCAGAGCATTCGCCGCCGCAATGACATCCATCACCAGGAACGGCGGCACCCGCGCCCCGACGCCGGTTTTCAGCGCCATGACGCGGCTAGTTCGATCCGGTCGCGAGGCCGAACCCGCGCGGGTCCGCCGCGGCGGCGCAGGTTTTCGGCGCGCCCGGCAGCAGGCCGGCGCAGCCGATCACGTTCGCCCGTCCCGGTGCCGGAACCGGCTGGGGCATCGGCTCGTCGCTCCGCACCGCGTTGGCCAGCCCGGCGGCGACCGCCATGGCCGCGCCCTGCTGGCCGGACCCGGTCGCGATCGCGCGGAATTTGCCGTCGCGTGTCGCGAGTCCTGCGGCAAGCAAGGGCGGGGTGATGCCAGTGGGCGATGCCGCCAGCAAAATGCCGGTGCCCGGTGCGATCCGTCCGGTGCCGAACAGATTGTTCATCGTGGTGGCGCAGCCGACCACGCCGCCTCGCGAATCCAGGGTCGCGAAACTCGCGGAGGCCGGCAGCCGGTCCATCGCAGCGCCGTGGCGTGCGGCCTGGGCAGCGGCGAGCGCGCTCTGTTCCGCCTGCGCGAGCGCGGTTGGATCGGCGGCCAGCGCCTCGATCCCGGCTGCCGCGCCGAGCCCCCCGGCATCGGGGATGAAATCCATGTGATAGCCGAACCGCTCCAGGGTCACCGGTCGGGCATATTGCGGCTTCAGGGCGGCCAGATCAGCCATGGTCAGTCCCCCGCCGGCCTCATCGGCCCCGGCGACGAATTTTTCGGCAAGCCTGCCCCGATACAAGCCGAGCACGCCGCTCGACTGCAATTGCGTCAGCGTCGCCGCGAGGTCGGGCTGGTGCATCACGTCGCCGGCGGCGAGCGTCTGTCCCGATGGACCGGCGGACACCGCCCGCGCGGCTGGATCGGCGACCCACGCAGCACCGACCAGGCCGAGATCGGCGGCGAGATCTCGGGACACCGCAACGCCGCC
>JAQTXO010000373.1 GCA_028688765.1 Acidiphilium sp.
CCGCGCCACCTCCAGCGCCCGGATCACCGAACGGGACCGACCCGAGGTGGTGATCCCGAACAACACATCACCCGCTGCCCCCAATCCCGAAAGGGGACGCGCGAACACTTCCTCGAACCCGAAATCTTTGCCCGCGGCGGTCAGCACTGCCGGATCGAGCGTCAACGCAATCGCCGGCCACGAATTCCGGGCAACCGAGCCGCGTAACCGTATCAACAACTCGGTCGCGAGATGCTGGGAATCCGCGGCCGACCCGCCATTGCCGCAGAACAACAGCTTGTGCCCATGACGCAAAGCTGTCTCGCAGAGATCGACGATCGCGATGATTACGCCGGAATCACGCGCCAGTTCGCGTTTCAGCGCCGCGGACCGGTCGAGCGACCGGGCGATATGCGCCGCCTCGGCCGCATCACTGCGCAACCCATCCTCCATCGATCGACAACGCGGCACCGGTCATGGTGTCGGCGGCATCCGAGCAGAGGAAAACGCAGAACGCGCCGATCTTCTCAGGTGTGGTGAACGCCAGCATCGGTTGTTTTTCGGCCAGCAGCGCAGCCGACTCGGCGGCAACGCTGGTCCCGTTCGCCGCAGCCCGTGCCGCGATCTGGGCTTCCACCAACGGCGTCAGAACCCAACCGGGACAGATCGCGTTCACCGTGATCCCCTCATTCGCACATTCGATCGCGGCAACCTTGGTGGCGCCGATGACGCCGTGCTTGGCAGCGACATAAGCAATCTTTCCAGCACTGCCGACCAGGCCATGGGCCGATGCGATGTTGATCACCCTGCCCCACCGCCGCCGTTTCATCGCCGGCAAGGCGAATTTCATCCCATGAAACACGGCGGAAAGATTGAGGGCGATGATCGCGCTCCAGCGCTCCTCGGGAAACGATTCGACCGGCGCGACATGCTGAATGCCGGCATTATTCACCAGAATATCGAGCGAACCGAATTCTGTTTCGCAAAACTCGACCAGTTCGGCGACAGCCGCCGCCTGCGAGACGTCGGCACCATGATACCGCACCCGACCACCCGCAATTGCCGCAAGCTCGCCACGCACTCGTTCGATTTCTGCGGCATCGCCAAATCCGTTCAGCACCACGGATGCTCCCGCCTGCGCCAGCGATCTCGCAATGCCAAGCCCGATCCCGCTGGTCGAGCCTGTCACCAAGGCAACTTTTCCGGTCAAACTCACGTCGGTACCCCTTCAGCTTCAACCGTCGTTCTGAGCCAAGCTCCGCCTGCCATCAAGCCGGCAAACCGCAGGACAACCATAAGAAAAAGAGCCAGCGACCTTAATTGATCGCTGGCTCCACGTGGCTGCGGGGGTGGGGGAATCCCGCGCCAGTCAGACAACGCCCTGATGTTACGGCATCGCTACGCGGCGTCACGTCTGATCCGTTGCTCCGAAATTAACCGATGACGACTGAAATGTTCTGCTCCCCATCGGTTCACCTCGAAAAACTCATCGCTCCCGGCGGGCATCATCCTACCCGCAACTTTACCAAGATCCGGTTTACCGGCCCCGTAATCATCAACACGTGATGATACCGAGTGTACTCCCTGCAGGCCGGAGAATAGGTCCCGTCACCTGTTAGAACGGTACAAATCATCCTTCAGATGCAGCATTCCAAAATAAATTTATTCACGACATCGTGAATGCCCGGCTCAGGAAACCGGTCGCCGTCGATTGGCACGGGTCTGCGACCGCCACTGCCGCTTCACCGCCGCTTCCGCGCGCTTGTCGCCGCGTCGCTCAAGATAGGCCATTTCGCGATTGAGTTTGACGTAGTCAGCCAGTCGCCGGGCTTCGATCCTGCCATCCTCGATCGCCTCGCGCACGGCACAGCCGGGCTCCGCCTCATGCCGACAGTCGGAGAAGCGGCACTGTGCTGCGAGTAACGTGATGTCGGTGAACGCATCGTCCAGCCCTTCCGGCTGCCACTGCGTGATCGCGCGGATCCCCGGCGTATCGAGGATCATCCCTCCACCATCGAGCAGGAACAGATCGCGGCTGGTGGTGGTGTGACGACCGCGACCATTATCATCCGTGATCGACGTCGCCTGACGCTCATACCCCAGCAGGCGATTGACGAGGCTCGACTTTCCGACACCGGACGACCCGACCAGAAGCGCCGTCTGCCCCGGCCCGATCAGCGCCCGAAGCGCGGGAATGCCCTCACCCGTCCGGTTCGAAACCTGATGGACCGCGACCCCCGGAGCTTCCAACGCGAGTTGCACGATCATCGGCGCGGCCAGACCCAGATCGGTCTTGGTCACCACGATCAAGGGCACCGCGCCGGACCCGAATGCCGCGCCGAGCAGACGTTCGAGCCGGCGGACCGAGAAATCCGCATCCGCCCCGGTCACGATGAACACGTAGTCGATGTTGGCCGCGATGATCTGTTCGCCCCGCGCGACGTCGTGTCGGGTCAGATCACCGACGGCACGGGCGAATTTGGTGCGGCGCGGCAGGATCGCGTCGATCGTGGCGGCACCGGCCTCGATACGGGCGATCACGAAATCACCCACGACCGGCAGGCCATAACCCGCATCGTGATGACGCATGCGACCGGCGCACTGGGCGCGCAGGGTGGCCCCGGTGCATGCCAGTTCATAATGCCCGCGATGATGGGCGATGATCCGGCCGGCAATCTGGCCAGGTTCGGCGGTTTCGGCAAAGGCACGGGCGAGCGCGGGGCTCCATCCCAGATGGTCGATATCGTCCATGACGATCAGGCTCCGTGTGCTGGAAGTCGCAGTCGGGCCTGATGATCCGGGAAGGTGCTCGTCAGGCGCGGGGCGAAATGGCGCAGTTTGCGCCGGGGCGATCCACAATGACTGTCATGATGCCCTCCTTCTGACCGAGTGCCGTGGCTCTTCAGTGGACCATCGGGGCCGATCTGTCGAGGTCATTCTTCAATCTCGTGGAATTTCGTGTAGTCGATGGCAAAACTGCCGTCGGGGGCGCGGTCGAAGATATCCGCGAACCGGCTGCCAAACTTGATATCGCTGAAATTATAGATGTGACGGGCGGCAACCGTGGATAAAAGCGTATCGTCGAGGCCGGTGAGCACACAAATGAACACCCAGTGCGCCGCCGCGAGATCGTCGGCGGTGAGTCCGTGAAGCGGGCTGGTTTCGGTGATCCGATGCATCACCGACCATGAAAGAGCGAGCGCCGGTGTGCGGGTGCGGACCAGATCGAGGTCGATCAGGCGCCGCGTATTGCCGCCTTCGGGCTCGACTTCATCGCGCAGGATCGAAATTGTCATTTCCGCATTGGTCAGGGCGTTGCGCCGCCGGTTGGCCACCCGGAAGGAAAGGGTCGGAACCCCGCCGATCTCGTGGATCACCGCAAGTCGGGAAAACATGACGCGCGCCTGTGGACGCGAGAGGCGGGCGAACAGCAGGCCGGTGGCAAGGGCGGTCGACAGCAGACCGATGATGATCTCGACGCTGGCAACCGAATTGGCGAGCACCGTCTTGGGGTAGAGCACGCCGTAACCGGTGGTCGAAAACGTCTGCACCGAAAAGAATACCGCGTCGCCGTAATCACCGGGACGCGCCCCGCCGATACCTCCGATCAGCCAGTAGACCGTCCCGAACGCCAGATTCATCAGCGCGATGCCGAGCGCCATCAGCCCGAGCAGCGCGATCACCCGCATCGTCATCAGCGCGTAGAACAGATCGGAGAACCCGAGCCGCGCCAGACCGCGCCGCTCGATCCGCCGCAGCATTTCCGCCGAGAACGGCGCCGGCGGGTTACGCCGACGCCGTCGTTTCGTGC